>JAEZAY010000252.1 GCA_023427575.1 Bacteroidota bacterium
GTTTGAAACTGGCGGTAAATGTGGGAGCCATGCTGATCGTTTTTACGGCGCTGATGTACCTGGCCAATTACCTGCTGGGAACCGTAGGTTACTGGCTCAATATCAACGATGAAATCGCAAGGCTTACAAGTGGACGCTATGAATCGCTTTCCCTGCAGATGCTGCTGGGGTACCTGTTTTCACCAATAGCCTGGCTGATCGGAGTGAACAGCCATGAAATGGTGCAGGTGGGTCAGTTGCTGGGTGAAAAAACCATTCTGAATGAATTTGTCGCCTACGTATCATTCGGAGAAATGAAAAACACCGGCGTTATTAGCGATCCCAAATCTATTCTGATAACAACATATGCCCTTTGTGGTTTTGCCAATTTTGCATCCATCGGCATTCAGATCGGGGGAATTAGCCAGCTGGCACCCAACCAGCGCCGCAACCTCACTGAACTGGGCATAAAAGCACTGATCGGCGGCACCATTGCCTGTTTAATGTGTGGCTGTATTGCAGGAGCGCTGATGTAAAACCAGATTTTAATACCCATTTATGGCGTAAATTTGCGGCGATGAATACTTCTATCGACGCGGTAATCCGGAATGAAAAAGAACAGGCACTGCAATACATCGGTGAAAAAATTATCCAGGGCGAAAGAATCAGCTTTGAAGAAGGTGTGATCCTTTTTGAAAAAGGCAGCCTGGCCTTTTTGGGGGCGCTGGCTAATTATGTAAGAGAAAGCCGGCATGGACATAAAACCTATTTTAACCGCAACTTTCATATCGAACCTACCAATGTTTGTGTGTTTTCATGTAAGTTCTGTTCCTATTCCCGCCTGTATGCAAATCGGGAAGAAGGCTGGGAATTAAGTCCCGATCAAATGCTGGATATTGTAAAAAGTTACGATGGACAGCCTGTAACGGAAGTTCATATTGTTGGAGGTGTTCACCCTAAACTGAACCTGGAATATTTCGCGGGCCTGCTGCGTTCTATAAAAGCACATCGCCCCTCACTGCATATCAAGGGATTTACGCCGGTAGAACTTGATTATATGTTCCGAAAGGCAAAGGTTTCTATAGATGAAGGTATGAAATACCTGCATGAAGCCGGGCTCGATTCCCTGCCGGGTGGCGGGGCAGAAATCTTTCATCCCGAGATCAGAAAACAGATCTGTGATGATAAAGTGAATGCCGATGGATGGCTGGCCATTCATGAATCGGCTCATAAACTGGGAATGCACAGCAATGCTACACTCCTTTATGGTCATATCGAATCCTATTTCCACCGGATCGACCATATGGATCGCCTTCGTCAGTTGCAGGACCGCACCGGCGGATTTAATACCTTTATTCCACTGAAGTTCAGGAATAAGAACAATGATATGAGCCATATTCCCGAATCTTCCATCATCGAAGATCTGAGGATGTACGCCGTATCGCGTTTGTACATGGATAATTTCTCACACCTGAAAGCTTACTGGCCCATGCTTGGCCGTAATAACGCACAGTTAACTTTGTCGTTTGGTGTAAATGACCTGGATGGAACGATCGACGATTCCACCAGGATCTATTCCATGGCCGGGTCTGAAGAGCAATCTCCTTCCATGTCTTCCTCCGATCTGATCCACCTGATTGAACAGGCCGGAAGAGTGGCGGTGGAAAGAGATACTTTGTACAATGAACTGGTTACCGGATAATTGACAAGCTGATCTGACAAACTTTATTCCCGGACTTTGCAGTTATGACAGTCATCAATAACCGCAATTAAAAACTACAAGTCTTGCTTACTGAAAACGAACAATTTTTTGTCGACTCATGGGAAAAAATCCGGGATCATGAAAAAAAACTTTCCACCCGGATTCTTAGCGGAATCCCGCTGGGGCTTTTATTTTCCATGCCGGTGATGATCGTTTTGTTTACCGGCAGGTTCTGGTACAAAAGGGCCGATATGATTTTGTATACTAAAACCAGCCCCTGGGTATTGATTATTTCCATATTTATCATTACCGTTTTATTTGCTGCTTTTTACCGATATCATAAATGGGAAATGAAAGAGCAGCAATACCAGGAACTTCTGAGAAAAAAAAATAAAAATTAAAGCTCCGATCGCTGAAACTGATGCAGCGATCCAAATATTCAGCTTGTCTTACAATTTGTTCATTATATAAAAACCTCTGGATGAAATTTTTCCTGATTTTATTTTCTTTTGCTGTTTTAAGTACCGGATGTCTGAAAAAAGATACCGGCTGTCCGTACACAGTGCGTAATATCACGGTTCCTGCTGCGGAAATCACCTTAGTAGAGAATTACCTGAATGCCGCCGGAATCACCAATGCCACCAAACATTCCTCCGGAATGTATTATGTGATCGAAAATGCGGGCACCGGAACAAATGTTGCCAATCAGTGTTCGCAAGTGGCCATTAATTACAAAGGCCAGTTAACCAACGGACAGGTTTTTGATGAAGGAAACAACCGGATTTTTACATTGGGAACCCTGATTGAAGGCTGGAAGATCGCTTTACCATTGATTAAAGATGGGGGCAAAATTAAATTATTCATTCCACCATCGCTGGGTTATGGCGCTCAGGATGTAAGAGATCAGGCTGGAAATATTGTAATTCCCGGAAATTCTGTTCTTGTATTCGACATATCCTTAATAAGTACTAACTAAGACTAACTGCTCCTTATTAAGAACAAGAGCCCGCTTCTGCGGGCTTTTTTAGTGTTTGCTTAAAATAAATGAAGCGAACCATCTCAGCCGGGCCTTTTTTTGAAAATCCGGATCGTATAAACTGAAAAAAAACGCATTCCTTTTATTGCGGATTAGGGACAATTTCAATTCGGTTCCGGTAAAGCAAATCAAAATCATCGGCTGCTTTATTGTAGCTTTGAAACAAAAAGTTGCCGCACGAACCTATTTCCGTTTTTGATATGTTTAAATTTGGAATCGGACCTTCCAGTTCGCATACGCTTGGTCCCTGGCGCGCGGCGGAGCGTTTTATTGAAGGCGTTATTCAGGCGGAAGGACTAAACTCCATCCGCTCTTTGAAGGTTATGCTCTATGGCTCGCTGGCTAAAACCGGGAAAGGCCATGGTACAGATATAGCCGTAATGCTTGGCTTATGCGGAAAAGATCCGGTTCATTTCGATGTAACACAAATAGATCCTACCATTGCGGCTATCCATACAGGTAAGAAACTCCGAATTCATGAAGCTCATGAAATTCATTTTGATCCGGATACCGATCTTCAATTCCTGTTTTCGGAATCGCTGCCCTTTCATCCGAATGCGCTCAGTTTTCTGGTCGGCTTTTCTAATGGAGATCAGCGTGCAGAAACCTTCTATTCTATTGGCGGGGGATTTGTTGTGAAAGAAGGCGAAAATGCTGTTTTTTCCCGGGATGTACAATTGCCCTTTCCCATTGATCATGCCGATGACCTATTGCACTGGTGCCGGAAAACAGGGCTTAGCATCAGCGAGGTGGTTATGGAAAATGAACTGGCCTGGCGTTCCGAAACGGAAACAAAAGCCGGTTTACTGAACATTTGGAATGTAATGCGGAACTGCATTTATACCGGGTGCCATACCAATGGAATGCTTCCTGGCGGATTGAATGTTAAACGCCGGGCTTCCGATTTGAATCAAAAACTGATTAAAGCGCAAAGCTACCACGGCTATGATGAATGGATAGAAGCAATCCGCCGCGGAGGCGATCAGTTTAAATACATACTCGACTGGGTTAGCTGTTTTGCTCTTGCGGTAAATGAAGAAAATGCTTCTTTCGGCAGGGTTGTAACCGCGCCTACGAATGGGGCTGCCGGTGTTATTCCCGCTGTATTACAATACATGATCGTATTTGGCGATGGCGATCGGGAAGATAAGATCATCCAGTTTCTATTGACGGCCGCGGAGATCGGAAGTATTTTTAAAAAAGGGGCCACCATTTCAGCAGCCATGGGTGGTTGCCAGGCAGAAATTGGCGTGTCTTCGGCAATGGCGGCAGCCGGGCTTACGGAAGCGATGGGTGGTTCACAACGTCAGGTATTGATGTCGGCTGAAATTGCCATGGAACATCATCTTGGACTGACCTGCGATCCGATTGGAGGCCTGGTTCAGATCCCCTGCATCGAGCGCAATACCATGGGTGCCATTAAGGCAATCACCGCCTCGCAGCTGGCCATGCAAAGTACTCCCGATTATGCCAAGGTTTCTCTTGATACCGTAATAAAAACCATGTGGGAAACAGCTAAAGATATGAGCTTTAAATACAAGGAAACTGCTGAAGGCGGACTGGCTGTTCATATTCCGCTAAGTTTAAGCGAATGCTGACCATTCTGAATTCTTGTTCCGTTTATCAATATAATAATGGCGTTTTTTTTTTATCATGGCAATTGTTATCGGTTTCGCTGTTTAAATTGCAGTACCTGGGCTTCATTCTTCTTTGCGGTTTTATTTTTAACTTGTGCAGAAATCCTATATAATTGAAACTTTCCTCCCTGTTCGCGAAATATCTTTACCAGTACAAAGAGCTTAATTTACCGGGTATCGGCGTTTTTAATCTCGACCCCTCTGTAACAGTACCGGACCCATCCGACAGATATTTCAATGATTTCGTTCAGCAAATTCGGTTTACCCAGAAGCCCGTGTTGCGGGCCGATCCGGAATTCATCGATTTTATCCGCGAGCAAACCGGTAAGATCAGGCCGCTGGCCGAATCGGACCTGGAGTCATTTATTTCAGACGGAAAAATTCTGCTTAATATCGGAAAACCCTTTTATTTTGAAGGAATCGGCAGTTTGCAAAAGAACCGCGCCGGCTTCTATGAATTTACTCCGGGCCTTCCCCTGATTGATAAACTGGAATCTTCCGGTCCGGACCGGTTTCAGCAGGTTGCTGAGGTCGACCGGCGCATTACCCGCGATGATTATACGCAGGGAAGCGGCAATTCCCAGAACGGGCTCCGGAAATTTCTGATTTTTGCGGCTATCATAATCGGACTGGTTGCCGTTGTGTGGGGCGGTTATATTATCTATAATAAAAACAACAATGCCGATCCTGAACAGGTGCTGATTCAGGATAATGAAAACAAAAGCGAGCAAACTGTTCAGCCACCTCCTCCCGCTGCTAATACCGATACCAGTTCATTGCTGCGAAGTTCAACTCCTGCCCCATCGACCCCCACGGTTTCGGGAAATTCAAATTTTATAATTGAAAGAACCGGCAGTAAAGCGCGTGCGCTTAAACGTTATAACCAGTTAAAATCTTATTTGCTTGATATCAAAATGACTTCCAACCCCGATTCAACTTTTTTTAAATTGTATTTTACCATTCCCGCTGTGCCTTCCGACACTACCCGGATCAAGGATTCTTTGAAGCGGATGTACAATACCAGAGAGATCATTATTGAATAAAAATCAAAAAGATTTTTTATAATACACCCGTAATTTTATACAGTACTTTAAAAATAATTCCCTCATTAATAAAATACAGATTGTGAAATTTCTATATCTTTTTTTGTTTGCTATTACCACCCTGACAGTATCGGCCCAGAAGAAAAAATCATTGTTTAACGGGAAAGATCTTTCCGGATGGACAGCCCATGGTACCGAGAAATGGTATGTAGAGAATGGTGAATTGATTTGTGAAAGTGGTCCGGATAAGGAATATGGTTATTTATCAACCGATAAAAAGTATAAAAACTTTACTCTTACCTTAAAGTTTAAACAGGAAGCGAATGGAAACAGCGGCGTATTTATCCGTTCGGGAATTGAAGGAACAAAAATCAGCGGCTGGCAGGTAGAAGTAGCGCCACCGAATCATAACACCGGCGGCATTTACGAATCGTATGGAAGAGGCTGGTTGGTGAAGCCAAAACCCGAAGATGAAAAACATCTGAAAATGGGCGAATGGAATACTTTGAAAATTACGGCCCGCGGCGATCGGGTAATCACCTGGTTGAACGGGCATCAAATGGTGGATTTTACCGATGAAAAAATTGGAAAGGGAGAGGGATTTATCGCGCTGCAAATTCATGATGGCGGCGGCATTAAAGTGAGATGGAAAGATCTGCAGATTACCGAACACAAGAATTAATAGACCGGCAAAAAAATATGCCCGATAAACCCAGCTGGCAGTTGACCGCCAGATCTTCGGGATCCTGATCATTTTATTATAAAAAAAAGAACGGCGAAATTTCGTCGTTCTTTTTTTTTCTAAGAAGTATTCATTCTGTTTTATACCCGCCCATCGGTAATCGGATCCTATGCCAATGCCACTTCCAGCACCTGCTGCATGGTTTTTACGTAATGAAATTTAAGTCCCTTAATAAATTCCGGATCAATTTCCGTAACATCCCTTTCATTCTGCCAGCAGAGGATAATTTCTTTTAAGCCCGCTCTTTTTGCAGCCAGGATTTTTTCCTTGATTCCGCCTACGGGCAATACCTGGCCTCGCAGGGTGATCTCACCGGTCATAGCCAGGTAAGAACGAACTCTTCTGCCTGTCATAGCGGAAGCAATTGAGGTAATCATCGTAACCCCCGCACTGGGTCCATCTTTCGGCACCGCGCCCTCAGGTACGTGAACATGTACGGTTTGTTTGGCAAAAGCCCCCGGATCAAGCCCCAGTTTTTTGGCATTCGAATGCAGGTAGGTCAGGGCCGTGGTAGCGCTTTCTTTCATCACATTGCCAAGGTTACCGGTAAGTTTCAGTTCTCCCTTTCCTTCACTCAAACTGGTTTCAATAAATAAGATATCACCCCCTACATAGGTCCAGGCAAGTCCAACCGCCACGCCGGGCATATAGGCAACCTTATACATTTCATTATTGTATTTCGAGCGGCCGAGAATTTTTTCAATATCCCGCACCGTGAGAATGGATTTCAATTTTCCATTCATCGCGTACTCTTTGGCAGCATATCGCATTACCGAGGCCAGTTGCCGGTCGAGTTCCCGCACGCCGCTTTCCCGGGTATAATCCTGGATCACTTTATCCAGCACTTTTTCTCCCAGTTTAAAATTGACTTTTTCCAGCCCGTGCATTTCTCTTTGTTTCGGAACCAGATGTCTTTTGGCGATTTCAATCTTTTCTTCAACGGCATATCCGCTGAGATGGATGATCTCCAGCCGGTCGCGCAGGGCGGGCTGAATATTATTAATATCGTTGGCTGTTGCAATGAACAGGATCCTGCTGAGATCATATTCAAGCTCCAGGTAATTATCGTAAAAGCTGTTATTCTGCTCGGGATCCAGCACTTCCAGAAGCGCCGATGAAGGATCGCCCCGCATATCATGCCCCACCTTATCAATTTCGTCGAGAATCATAACCGGATTGCCCGATTTTACTTTACGGATCGATTGCAGGATCCGGCCCGGCATGGCGCCGATATAGGTTTTCCGGTGGCCGCGGATCTCGCTTTCATCATGCAGCCCACCGAGGCTTAGGCGAACATATTTCCGTCCAATAGCACTGGCAATACTTCTGCCCAGCGAGGTTTTTCCAATTCCCGGAGGTCCAACAAAACAAAGAATCGGACTTTTCATATCCCCTTTCAACTTTAATACGGCAAGGTATTCCAGTATCCTTTCCTTGATCTTTTTCATCCCGTAATGATCCGCATCCAGGATTTTTTTTGCATTTTTCAGATCATAATGATCGTCGGTATATTCTTCCCAGGGCAGTTCAAGCATCAGGTCAAGATGATTGTACACCACCGAGTAATCCGGTGTGCTTGGATGCATTCTTTCCAGCTTTTCAATTCCCTTCCGGAACATATCCTTTGCAGCCTGCGGCCATTTTTTGGTCTCCGCTTTTTTCTGCATTTCCTTCAATTCCCGGTCGTTGGAATCACCGCCCAGCTCATCCTTAATGCTCTTTAACTGCTGCTGCAAGAAATACTCGCGTTGCTGTTTGTCAAGCTCCGTTTTTGTTTTTGTGGTTACCTTGTTTTTCAGCTCCGCAAACTGCAATTCCCTTTGCAATAACTGCATCAGTAAATCGGCACGGGCCTGAATATGATTCAGCTCCAGCAGTTTTTGTTTTTCCACCAGATCGGTATTCAGATTGCTGGAAATAAAATGGATCAGGAATGAAGGGTTTTCAATATTCTTTAAGATTATTCCGGCCTCCGAAGGGATATTGGGCGAAAGATGAATGATTTCGGTGGCAAGGTCTTTTATGTTTGACACGTAAGCATCAAAATCTTCGTCTTTTGGAGCCACCTCATCTTCCAGCAATTCGATCGAAGCCTTGAAATACGGATCATCGGTATGAATGGTATCAATCTTGAATCTTTTCCTTCCCTGGATAATCACCGTAGTTCCGCCATCGGGCATCTTTATCAATTTGATGATCCGGGCCACCGTACCAATATCTTCCAGATCCGTAATTCCCGGATCTTCCACATTACTGTCTTTTTGCGCCACAACCCCAACCACCTTGTCAGTCTTATACGCATCATTTACCGCTTTAATACTTTTGTCCCGACCAACGGTAATCGGCAATACCACGCCGGGAAACAAAACAGTATTGCGCAAAGGCAGCAGCGCCAGCTCGGAGGGAATTATAAGATCCTGGCCTGAATCATTTTCATTTTCATTTAAAGGAATAATGGGTAAAAAATCCATTTCATCTTCTGGCATAAACAAACTACGGGTTCCTTTCATAATTCTAATTACTATGACAAAATAACACGATCAGGGGCTAATATCCTAGCTTTTCATGTAAGTGGATATGTAGGTCAAGTTTGATGCCAGTTGAAATTTCCGGTTTTGGGATGACAAGCCGGATTGATCCGGAGAAGATATATTGGGCAGTGGTGTCCAGTTAATAATTTTCCATTCACCCGAAACCTCTTTATTAATAGTGAATTAGGAACAGTCATTGTAAATGACCCCTTCCACTTTTTTTTAGAAAAAAAGTGGAGCAAAAAAATCGGGCTGCGGAATAAATCCTAAAAATTGAAACTTCCGGCTAAATAAAAATAAGTTACAACAAAATAATATAACCCAGCAGCAGTAGGACTTACGAGCCAAAGATCATTTCCCAGCTTTGGTAACAACTATTTTTATTTTAT
>JAEZAY010000317.1 GCA_023427575.1 Bacteroidota bacterium
TTTACCGGATTTACCGATGCGGCCTGCAGGATCTTATAAACATCAATACCTGCCTTCCGGGCCCTCGCACATAATTCATTAATATGTCCATTTGCCAGACTGTCGGGGTGCTTGTCATCGCTGCAAAACATGATTTGGTCCGGATAATGATTCAGCAGCCCGATCAATGCAACAAAATTTTTTGCGGCACTTCCTTCCCGGATAAGAATTTTCATTCCGTTTTTCAGTTTGAACAGGGCTTCCTCTTCTGTGAAGCATTCGTGGTCGGTACTGATTCCTGCATTTATATACCGGATGGCCTGTTCGCCCATTAGTCCCGGCGCATGGCCGTCAACCGGCTTATTGAAGTTTTTGGCGGTTGCTATTTTTTGGATCACCTCCGGATCTTCATTCAAAACGCCGGGGAAATTCATCATTTCACTCAGGTATTTAATTTCCGGTCGAGACAATAAGCCGGCGACGCCATTAACATCTATCTCAGCACCGGCTGTTTCGAATCTGGTGGCAGGAACGCAGGAAGGAGCGCCAAAATAAAATTTAAAGGGCACCGAATTTCCATTGCGGATCATGAAGTCGACGCCATCGATCCCGCAAACATTTGCAATTTCGTGGGGGTCGCTGATGGTTGCCACGGTTCCATGCACTACAGCCAGCCTGGCAAATTCAGAAGGGATCAGCATAGAACTTTCAATATGAACATGGCTGTCGATAAAACCTGGACAAATAAAATCCAGATCCGGGTTTGGCAGATCGCTGATCTTTTCTATTTCGCTGATAGACCCCGCTTTTACCATTATGTTCGCGGCATAGGTTTTTCTGAGTCCAATATCAACAAGGTTCGCTTTAATCTGAAAGTCCATAGATAAATTTTAAGCGTGTCTTTTTCGCCGCTATAAGCTTAAATTTACATACTCTCAGCCTGTTGTCATCATTTGTGAATGCAAAGTTGGCTATATTAAAGAAATGGTTATGAATAGATGCATATTGGGAGTTTTACTGATGCTGTCAACGGCCGTTTCTTATTCACAAACGGCTGAAGAGATAATTTCCAAACACATTCAGGCTACCGGCGGCGCGGAGAACTGGAAAAACCTGCGAACACTATATATGGAGGGTGTAACAGTTTTGCCCGATGGAAATGAAGTGTATTCCCGCATCTATAAAGTAAATAAAAAACTTTTACGGCGCGAGGTTCGGGTAGAAAACGATACGTCGACCATGATCGTAAATGAGAAGCAGGGATGGTATTCGAATCCGGAAACGGGCCAGTACGATTCCATGCCGCAGATAGCTGTTCGGAATCTGGTTCCGGAACTGGAAATTACCGGCCCTTTATTTAATTATAAACAGAAAGGTTTTCGGGTTGAACTGGCAGGAAAGGAAATGATCAATAACCGTGAAGTTTTCAGGCTGAACGTTCAAACCGATTCGTTGAAAGAAATTAGCTACTTTATTGATACCCGTTCATTTTACCTGATCCGGGAAAGTTTCAGGCCGGATGCTTTAAGCGAAGTTCAATACCGCCCGGAAGATGATCCCGATGCACCGATTCATATTGATTATTCGGATTTTAAAAAAATTAAAGGCGGACTGGTCTTCCCTTTCAGGGTAACATCGCCGGCAATCGGGGGAAGTATCCAGTATCAGAAAATCGAGGCGAATCTTCCCATCGATGTTGAGAAACTAGGTAGCCCGGACAGGGAGAAAGAATCGGTGAAACCGGATTCCCGGCAATGATCTCCGGCGAATTTCACGTAACCATTAATGTTATACATGCAGCCATTTATAAATTGGGTAAAATTTCAGAATCCCAAGTTCCATTTTTTAAAAAAATCTTTTGGCAGTAAGGCATTTCGGTTACTCGATATCGGTGCTGGAAATGCATCGGCATCAAAAACAAAAAACCTTTTCCCCGGAGTGGAATATCATGGACTTGATCTGGATAAGAACTACGCGAATACCGAGGCTGATTTTAAACTGATGGAAGAATTCTATGAGATGGACCTCACCCGGCTCGACTACTCCATTCTTCGCGACAATTATTTTGACGCGATCTGGATTGTGCATGTGATTGAACATTTGTACAATGGCGATGAAGTGATTGCCGGGCTGATTCCGAAACTAAAACCCGGGGGTTTTATTTATGTTGAATACCCGGGAAAAAAAAGTGTTTCGCTTCCCTCCATGAAGGGCACCTTGAATTTTAAAGATGATCCCACGCATGTTCGCGTTTATACGATCCATGAATTGAAAAAGTTGTTTGAGAATAATGGCTGCGAGGTTATACGGGCTGGAGCAAGAAGATCCTGGTTTTATGTTTCGGTTATACCTTTCCGTATGGTGTATCGCTGGATGCGCAAAAAAACGGTTACGGGAAATATTTTCTGGGACCTGCTGGGTTTCGCCGAGTATGTATATGCCCGGAAGAATGCGGGTTAATCAAGTAGTTCGGGTCTTCTTTCCCGGGTTCTTTGAATTGATTGTTCATGCCGCCATTCGTCCACTTTTTTCGGATCTCCGCTAAGCAGCACATCCGGAACTTTTGCACCTCTGAAATCGGCGGGCCGCGTATAAACCGGAGGCGCGAGCAGATCGTCCTGGAAAGAATCCATTAATGCAGAAGTTTCATCATTCAATACGCCTGGCAGTAGCCGGCCGATAGCATCTACTACAACGGCAGCGGCCAGTTCACCACCGCTCAGTACATAATCGCCGATTGAGATTTCTTTGGTGATAAACTGCTGGCGGATCCGCTCGTCGATCCCTTTATAATGTCCGCAGATTATCAGGAGGTTTTTCTTAAGCGAAAGGGAGTTGGCTTCTTTTTGATTGAACCGGTTGCCGTCGGGAGTCATATAAATGATCTCATCGTAGCTGCGATCTTTTGAAAGGGTTTCGATGGCGATGGCCAGTGGTTCAGCCATCATTACCATTCCGGCTCCGCCGCCAAACTGGTAATCATCTACCTGGCCATGTTTATACGGTGTGTAATCCCGAAGGTTAAAAACATTTACTTCAAGCAGGCCCTTTTCCCGGGCTCTTTTCATAATGGAATGTGAAAAAGGACTTTCAAAAAGCATTGGAACTACCGTGATAATATCAACTCGCATGGCGCAAAGATCGGTTGAATTGCGAATTAATTCGTTTATCAGGGTTTTGGGGCCGAAGCATTTTGCCGGTAGGCATTATTCTCTGCAGGATGCATATTCATCTTGCGGGTTTTGATTGCCGGAACCGGGCTAACCGAAACAGGGGCGGCCGCAGGCAATAATAAAGACCTGATGGTTAAAAAACGGAAGGAGGGCAGAGCGTCCCAGATTTGTTTCAGATATCCTGGTTTCATTTGTTTCCTTATTATTTTTACTAACCAGACTAAATTAATAAGGATTTCAGTGAAATCTTAGCGAAGAACCTTTCAAAAGGGGTATTTATATTGAAATTAAGGGGAACTCTTTATT
>JAEZAY010000366.1 GCA_023427575.1 Bacteroidota bacterium
ATATGGCAGCCGGCTGACTCTTCCGATTCCAGAATGCTTTTCAGCGTTTTTATAAAAGCCTGTTTTTCTTCATCCGTTCCAAGAATCAGCAGTTCTTCAAACTGATCGAAGATCAGGTAAACCGGACGCAGGTATCGGGCGTTGATCAGCTGAATCGCATTGAGGACGGGGTCGGTTTCAGCAGGCTGGGTATGCTGGATTCCCTTCGTTGTAAACGGATCGATCGATCCGCCCAATGCCTTTGATTGCAGCAGTGAACTTAACAGCGACTGATTTATGTTTGAACCGCGTTTTATAAAAAATGGCACCCAGTCTGTTACTTCAAATTTATTTGCCAGCCCACATTGAATCAGGCTGGTTTTTCCCGACCCAAGGGGGCCATACACAAGAACCGTTCGGTTGATATTTACAAATTCATACAATTTTTCGGCATCGGATTCCCTTCCGAAAAAGATCGGGTAATCTTCCCGCTGGTATGAATCCAGGAACTTGAAAGGGCTATGTAATCGTTTCTGTACCATTCACGGTATTTTCTGTGATCGCTGTTTCAAGCATGTTCATAAAACTTTCAAACTGCAAACGGATCAGCTCAAATTCCTCCTGGGTTCCAACAATAAATTGATTTTCGGTATTCTCGGGATGTGTCACTTTCTTAAATACATACTTACGGGGAAGCTCATCCGTAAAATGCCTGAATACCATAAGATTCGAGAGATCCGCTTTTTTATCGAATGCGTTTTTGTCGATGTAGAAAGGAGAAAGATTCAGCCACTCCAATTTTTCAGCTTCAAAAATTTTTTTCTTCGGATCCACCACTTTCACCTGCTGCTTTAATAAAATTATACCCATGTTGTCCATAAACTCAGGCATCAGGTAGTAGTTGTATTCCATTATCTGCATCAGTTTTACCATCTTATGCCGGAAGGCTGCATTCACGGTATGCCTGAATTTAAGGATATCGATTTGTTGAATGCTGGTTAACCGGTACCGATGCAGAAATCCAAGCCGGTCGAAGAATTCACAGAGTTTTTCTTCCGCTGTTTCACACAGCGCGGGCATTTCTTCACGCTGAATAGCGGCGGACCGAAATTCAATGCGGAGGTCTTCGAGATAATGGCAAATCTCACTGAAATTGCTGTTATAATAGAAGTCGCGGAGAATATCCAGCTCATCAACAAAATAATCTGTTTTTAAATCTGGTTTTGTTTCATCGAAAAAGGTCCGGATTTCGCGGATTGTTTTTATATAATCATCAAAGCGGCGTTCCGATTCCAGCATTTCCATAAATGCTTTTAACTGCCGCGCCATTGCTGGCTTAAGCTTAAGCCCCTGGTTTTTTATCGACAGTTCCCAAAGCTGGGCAATCATTATATAAGTGAGGAGTTCCAGCGTTACGTGAAACAAAACGCCGATCTGCTGCAGCCGCTGCGCGTTCATTTTGTCGTACCCCTCGTTTTCTTCTTCAACCGGGCTTAATAATTTCTGCAGATGAACGGCAATCGGGAAGGGTAAACAGTTAATGATCTCCTGGCGTTTGCGCCATTCATCGATCTGGATTAATTTTTCTTCCGTTTCCTTCAGCAGTACGATCATTGGCGCATCGGCCCGGTATAAGGTATTGTACAGGCGATCAACCAGCTTTTCATTGGGCGTGTAGGTACTGTTTCTTTGATAGGAACGGGTTGGCAGGGGGTTCAACTCAACATCGGCGGGCGAACGGGCAAATAATTCCCAAATAGGTTTTTCATCGGCTTCTTCAAAAATAAAATCGATGGAACGAACCGGCTTGTCGGCATCTCCCAGTTTTTGCGAGGTTGCCAGTTGGGCTGCGCCAAGACTGTCGCTGAATGCCTCGCGGATATTTAAATGTTTTTCCGTTATATTTTTAAAAAAGCGGATGGCAAATTCTGTTGCACTTTCATCGTTGATTTTGGCATTAGTGGCGATAACGGCCGGTACGCCCGCTTCCATTAGCTTTTTCACCTGTCCGGCGGTAGCGCATCCATTCAGGATCACCAGCTTCAATACACCATCGCGGGCGCTTTTGCGCAACTGGGATGCGATGCCATCAGAACCTGCGTATTGGTCATCAAGCAGTAACATCTCGCTGCCGGCATGGCCGCTGTATAAAAAGATGGCCAGGTTGCTGGTGAAATTAGAAAGATGTTCATTTATACTCTGAATGGTTGCATATGAATCGCGATGGATCAGAAAATGCCCTCCCAGCGCTTTATGCACCAGTGTGCTGTACACGCGGTCGTCTTCTCTTTTCAATGAAATCAAAGGCTCCTGCTGACTGTTCGCATATGCGAGGAAGATTACGTCCATAAGATTTTGCCAGCAACTGGGCGCAATAAGATAAGAAAAAGTTTTAAATTCCTGAATTCTCATATTTATTCAACCGCAGAATTCCTTTCAGGCTGAGTGATTCGTTCCCCTGCTAACCCGATTTAAACCTGAATCTTATGCCTATACGAACTTTGTATGCGACCCTGGTTGGTATCAATGCATATCCTGAAAATGAACTTGGCGGCTGCATCCGGGATGTGATTAATTTGGACTTAACACTGCGCCAGTTCTGTAGTTGTGATCCGGAACAGGAAATTCAATACAAAGCTTTGTATTTGCTGGCGCCTCATTTTTCGGATCTGGAATTCCTGGAAGAATATCAGAAAGAACAGGGAATAGAGTTTCAATATCTTCCCCCGGATTTTCAAAATCTAAGTACGATTGCCTTTGATCATTTATCAGCAGCAGGCAGCAATGATCTCTGCTTTTTTTATTACAGCGGGCATGGATCGCAAACGGGTGCACCGCCGGAATTCTGGCCTGATAAACCCAACCGGAAAAATGAAACCATCGTTTGTCTTGATAGCCGTGACGATACAAAACCCCTGGCCCGGGATCTGATCGACAAGGAACTTGCCTACCTGTTTTGGAAAACCCTGAAGAATAAAGATGTTCATTGTCTGGTGGTAATGGACTGTTGTCATTCGGGTAGCAATACCCGCGACCTGATGCCCGAAAAAACCCGGACCCGCTTTCTGCCTTCAGACCGGAATCAAATTCCACTGCAAAATTATCTGGGATATCATGAAGGTTTTTATGAGCTCCGTGATGGCCGGATTTTTTTTCCGGTGGCCAGTTATATCC
>JAEZAY010000371.1 GCA_023427575.1 Bacteroidota bacterium
CGTCGTATCGGGTATCCGCGCAATAGGCATACGATTTTGGTTTTTGACCCGGATCCGTTACCAACTCATTCAGGATAAGGTTTCCCGAATCGGAGCGGTAGTTTTCGCCAGCCTTTAATCGATCGAAAAAACTGGCAGGCACGCCATGTTCTCTTGCTTTTACAGGATTTACCTTCCTTGGGGCCTTTATCTCTTCAAACAAAAATCCCCAGCAGGCGATCCGGTGCTTGGTTTCAAAACAGGTGACCCGAAGGCGGTCGGTTCTTACCAGCTCACCACTTTCTTCCAGGGGGTGAAAATAAAGCGTATATGGTAGTACGGTATTGGCCGCCTTCAATTGCAGATCAAGAATTTCTTTTAATTCCGGCGGTGCAAACAGGTGAAGATCGTGGGCCCGGTTTAATAAGCCCATGCTATTAATAAGACCAGGGAGCCCAAAATAGTGGTCTCCATGCAAATGTGAAATAAATATATAGTTGATCCGCCCCCAGCGAATTTTGAATTTGGCCAGTTGGATTTGAGTTCCTTCACCGCAATCAACCAGGAACAACTGATCATCGAGCGTTACAACCTGCGAAGTCGGGTGCCTGTCAAATGCCGGCAAGGCTGAATTATTTCCAAGGACTGTAACACCCAACATTTGATAAAGGATTGTTTCTTTTCTAAGACCTGCATGCACCCGCTTGCGCTGCAAACATTGTAATTTACTTCAGTTAATTTTCCGGGCCAATTAAAATCGACTGATAGTGGAGGTAATTGCCTTGAGGTATGAACTACCAAATAAGTTCAGGTGAACCAGTAAAGGGTACAAATTGCAGAGTTCCCAGATTTCCCTGTAATTAGCCGGAAACTGAAAATAATATCGGTACGAATCGTAAAAAGCCGGATCAAATCCGCCGAATAAAGTAGTCATCGCCAGGTCCATATGCCTTGATCCAAAATAGAGAGCCGGATCTATCAGAACCGGTGAATCGAATTCGTCGCACAAAAAATTACCCGACCATAAATCGCCATGAAGAAGTGAAATTTTGTCGTCGGGAAATATTTCAGGCAGTGCCTTATACAATTTTTCAAACTGTAAAAGATGCGGGGCCTGCAGAAACCCCGAACGGGCTGCAAGATCTACCTGCGGCCGGATTCTTTCTTCCAGAAAAAAAGAAGTCCAGCTTTCCGATTTGCGATTGGACTGCGGTAAAGAACCCATATAATTATCTTCCTCAAGACCGCATTCCATCGAATGCACACTGTGCAGCATAGCCAGTTTTTCACCAAACAGTTTCCAGAAATTTTCCGTTCGGATACCCGGAGAAATAAACTCCAGCACAAGGATCTGGGTATCGCCTTTTCCCCCGGAATAGATCAGTTCGGGAATTCGAAAAACTTTTGTTTCCCGCAGAATCTGTAGTCCTGAAACCTCGCCTGCGAAAAGGGATGGAAACTGCGATAGTGAATTTGTTTTACAGAAAAACTTTTTATTTTCTGTCTGAATGAGATAAGACTGATTAATAGAACCTCCTGAAGCAGTTTCAAGAGTTATCTTATGATCCGGAATCTTCAGGATTGATGCCAGATGGTTTTTCAGATTCAATGATAAAATTTAAATAAGGATTCAAATTTCTGAATGAAAAGGGCACCGATCCGGGGTCAGAATTCTGAAGAGCTTAATATTCTAACGGTATATGGCCAGCGAACTTGTTCCGTCGCTGCTTTTCATACCCCGGTACATGCCAGCGCTGTTAAACACCATCGCAGGGTTTCCATAGGCATCCACGGCAATCAATCCGCCTTCGCCACCCAGTGAAACCAGTTTTTTCAAAACCACTTCTTCGCAGGCCTGCTGAAGATTCATGCCGCGGTATTCCATTAAACAGCTTACATCGTGGGCAGCTACCGCGCGAATGAAGATCTCACCATGACCCGTACACGAAATACCACAGGTATGGTTGTTCGCATAGGTTCCGGCTCCTATCAAAGGACTATCTCCAATTCTTCCGTATTTTTTATTCGTCATTCCGCCGGTACTGGTTGCAGCGGCAATATTGCCATCGCGGTCGCAGGCTACCGCCCCTACCGTACCAAATTTGCGATCGCGCATCAGTTCCTCCAGCCTTGAATGTGTATGATCAAGAGAATAGTTATCGGAATCGCGGATGGCTTTCCACTGATCGTATCGGAACTGTGAAAAAAAGTATTCATCCGGTTCCAGTTTGATCCCCTGCTTTATGGCAAAATCATTGGCCCCTTTTCCACTCAGAAAAACATGATTGCTGTTCCGCATCACTTCCGTAGCCAGCTCAATTGGATTTCTTACATTTCTGACTCCCGTTACCGAACCCGCTTCCAGTGTTTTTCCATCCATGATAGCCGCATCCATTTCCTGCAGGCCTTTTTTGGTAAATACGGATCCACGGCCTGCATTAAACAGAATATTATCTTCCAGTATCACCAGCGCAGCCTTCACGGCATTTATGGCGGAACCGTTTTCCTCCAGCACCGCATAGCCCGCCGAGAGGGCTTGTTCAAGTCCTTCAAAATAAGCAGCCTCCAGTTCCGGAGTCATATCTTCCTTTAGAATGGTACCCGCACCTCCATGAATTACAATTGTGTGCCGTTTCATAACCTCACCAGTGCTTTACATTCATTCAGTAATTGTTGCTTATTAATGGCTACGGTACCAACCTGCTCGCATACCACTCCGCCGGCGATATTTGCCACTTCCGCCATCAGCTTCACATCGCCCGTGGCTGCATAAATTAGTGAAGCTACCGCTATCACTGTATCGCCGGCGCCGGAAACATCGGCGATATTCCGCAGATGCGAAGGGATGATTTCAGAACCAGTCTCGTTTTTATAATAAACTCCTTTCTCCGACAATGTAATAAAGGAAATCCGGTGTTTAAGTTTTTTGCTGAGCTCGCTATGAATATGATCCAGGATTTCCGGGTTCAGTTCATCCACAAGAAGGTTCAAACCATCCTGTACTTCTTTCAGGTTTGGTTTAAAAATATCTATCGACTGATAAGCAAAGAAGTTTTTTCGTTTGGGATCTACAGCGGTCAGGATTTTTTTCTCCCTGCACAAAGCGATCGTTTCCCGAATGATCTTTTCCGTTAGTACGCCCTTGTTGTAATCTTCGAAAATGACGATTTTCGGATTTTCTCCGGCGATGTATTCTTCCACCTGCTTCATAAACCGGCTTTCATCTGCAACCGAAAGATCCCTGGTGTCTTCAGCATCCAAACGCATCATTTGCTGATTCCGGCTGATGATCCGCGTTTTGCTGGTGGTTATGCGCTGATCCGACTGGAGCAGGTAATCCGTTTTAATCCGGTTGGTGCCAAAAAGATCATTCAGCGTTTTACCCTCATCATCCTTTCCTATCACCGACAATATGGTTACTTCAGCATCCAGGCAGCTTAGGTTCAATGCTACATTTCCTGCACCTCCGATCCGGTATTCTTTTTTATCCAGCGCCACCACGGGAACGGGGGCCTCCGGCGAAATGCGATCTACATGGCCCCACCAATACGTATCAAGCATTACATCCCCGATAACGCCAACTTTAAGCCCGCTGAAATCCTGAAATAACCGATCAAAATCTACCTTCGCCATTCGTTTTCTTGTTTGAAACTGCGATAAAATACAAAGGTATTCCAATTAATACGATCCCTAATCCCCAAAGCGTATATACCGGTTTAAAGAAGATCAGGAATCCGCAAAAGGTCATTCCCAAAACAATATAAATAATTGGAAGTACCGGATAACCGAAAGCTTTATAGGGTCTTTCCAGCCCGGGCCTTTTCCTGCGCAGGATGAAGATGCCTGCAATTGTCAGCGCATAGAAGATCACCACCACAAAGGAGATCATATCCAGCAGATTCCCGTATCCGCCGCTTAAACAAAGCAGCGAGGCCACCACAGCCTGTGCCCAAAGTGCCCAGGCCGGTACGGAGTTCTTATTTAGTTTACCAGCCTTTTTAAAAAACAGGCCGTCCTGAGCCATGGTATAATACACCCGGGCTCCGGAAAGGATCAACCCATTATTGCAGCCAAAAGTTGAAATCATTATGAGGATGGCAATCACAAATTTTCCGGCTTCACCAAAAATCTGATTGGCCGCCGATACGGCAAGCCTGTCGTCTTGCGGAAAGGCGATGCCTTCCAGCGGAAGCACATTAATATACATCAGATTGGTGGTTACATATAACAGGGTTACGATCAGTGTGCCCAGAAAAAGACTAAGGCCGATATTTCGTTTTGGATTTTTAATTTCTCCTGCAATGAATGTAACATTGTTCCAGGCATCACTGCTGAATACCGATCCGGTCATTGCTGCAGCAATTGCACCAAGCAGAACCACCCCGCTGATCTCTTTCCAACCGCCACCGGTAGCCGCAGCGCCGCTGTGTTGCATGGCATTAAAACCGGTTTCCCAATTGGCAGCCCAGTAACTGTTATCAACCAGAATAAATCCAAACAGTATAAGCCCGAACAAAGCAATCAGCTTGGAAACCGTAAAGGTTGTCTGAATCGCCTTTCCCTCTTTTATGCCTCGGGTATTGATATACGTTAGAAGGATGATTGACAGTATCGCCGCCACCTGTGCGGCGGAAATATCTATAAAACCAAGATCGAATAACTTATTGTTTTCACTCAGCCAGGGAAAAAGGTAAGCCGAAAAACGCGCAAAGGCCACTCCCACAGCGGCGATGGTAGCGGTTTGAATAACGGCAAAAAAACTCCATCCATACAAGAAGCCCATCAGCGGATTATACGCTTCTTTTAAATAAACATACTGACCTCCGGCCTTTGGATACATGCCGCTGAGCTCACCGTAACTCACTGCCGCCGTGATTGTCATAAATCCGGTGATCAGCCATACGGCAATCAGCCAGCCCGCGCTTCCAACATTTCGGGTAATATCAGCACTTACAATAAAGATTCCGGAACCGATCATTGAACCTGCCACAATCATCGTGGCATCCAGTAATCCAAGGGTAGGTTTAAACGTTTTTTGTTGCTCAGCCATGAAATTTTAAATATGGTCTGAAGATAAGTAAATGAGTGGAAATTTTTAAAACGGCTGGCTTACATTCATCGAAATCAATCCTTGTTCCGGCTATTACAGGCACAAAAAAAGTGAAAGCATAACTTTCACTTTAATAATAGTATCATGAACCGCCTTATGCTCTCCCATGGCGAGCATGCTGAATAAAACTATTTTTTCTTTTCCTTTTCTTTGG
>JAEZAY010000424.1 GCA_023427575.1 Bacteroidota bacterium
TTACGAGCAGTCATTGTAAATGACCCCTTCCACTTTTTTTTAGAAAAAAAGTGGAGCAAAAAAATCGGGCTCCGGAATAAATCCTAAAAATTGAAACTTCCGGCTAAATAAAAACAAGTCACAGCGATAGAATATAACCCAGCGCCAGTAGGACTTACGAGCGAAAGATCAGCTCCGGGCTTCGGTAACAACTGTTTTTATTTTACGCCGTCCGTTTCAATTTTCTTAACGGATTTCTTCCGAGGCCCAGGTAATACATTTTACCCGGACAGCAGTGATTTTCACATTTGCACATTGTTCGATGCGGCTTTATGGGCCAAACCAGAAAAGGATGAACCCGGATAATTAAATTTTTTTTGATTACCTTTTTGGTATGAAAAAGCTTCTTGTTTGCGCAGTACTGTGCTGCCTGATTCTGACCGCATGTAACCCTTCTCCGGCCCGTAATAACGCCATTCCTGAAAATGACTCCACCAGTATCAATCAGGGCTGGAAATTAGGGGCTCAGATGTGGACATTCCACAGCGATCCCTTTACAGTTGCGCTCTCCAAAGTGGACAGTGCCGGTATTAAATACATTGAAGCGTTTTTGGGTCAGCCGATGGGCGGCGATTTTAATGACACCTTCGATCTGAACATGTCTGCAGAAAGCAAAAAGCGTTTATTGCAGCTGCTGGAATCGAAAGGAATTGGCCTGATGGCGATCGGGGTGGTTGTGCCTCAGACACCGGAAGAATGGCGCCGCACTTTTGAATTCGCTAAAGATCTGGGCATTCAATATATCACCGCTGAACCAATCCGGTCTCATTGGGATACTGTGAATACCATGGCGGGGGAGTATAAAATTATGGTGGCCATTCACGATCATCCCAGACCAAGTCCGTACGATCATCCCGACTCGGTAATGAACGCCATAAAGGGCAGAATCAATATGGGGGCCTGTGCCGACCTGGGGCATTGGGCCAGGAATGGACTGGATGTAGTGAAATGTTTGCAAACGCTGGAAGGCCGGGTTATAGGCGTTCATCTGAAAGATATCAAAACCTTCAATGATGTAAAATCGGAAGACGTGATCCTGGGCACGGGCGTGATCGATTATCCTGCTGTTTTTAGTGAATTGAAAAAACAGGGCTTTAATGGAATGTATTCGATCGAACACGAAGCCAATATTGGAAACAACCTGTCGGATGTAATTCAGAACCGAAAATATTTTGAGACACAGACATCTGGCCATTGAACCGGCACCTTCCCACAACGGTAATAACTCCAACACATAAACCCCTAATGACTTTTATATGAAAATGGATCGCTCCGAATCGCGTAGAAAATTTCTGCAGAAACTCGGCTCAGCTTCTGTATTGCTTACTGCCAGCCCCTTTCATACACTGGCCTCCAAAGAACAAATGGAAGAAAGGATCATTCGATATGAAAAAAGAATCAGCTCGAATGATACGGTCCGCATTGCCTGTATCGGGATGGGGATCATGGGCCATAACAATTTAAATTCAGCCCTGAAAGTACCGGGAGTGGAACTGGTAGCGGTTTCCGATCTCTATCAGGGCCGGCTTGATCGGGCCCGGGAAATCTTCGGAACGCAATTATTTACCACCCGCGACTACCGCGAAATTCTGAACCGGAAGGATCTTGATGCGATCATTGTTTCTACCAGCGATAACTGGCATGCGCGGATAACGACAGATGCTTTAAAAGCCGGCAAGGCTGTGTACTGCGAAAAGCCCTTTGTTCACCGGATTGCAGAAGGACTGCCATTGATCCAGGCTCAGAAATCCGGCAAAAACATTGTGCAGGTAGGAAGCCAGGGCGTTAGCAGTATCGCCAATCTGAAAGCAAAGGAATTGTTTCGGGCAGGCGAAATTGGGCAGATCACCTGTATCGAAGCCTCGTTCGACCGGCAAAGCAGCCTGGGCGCCTGGGAATACACCAAGCCCACCGATCAATCGCCGGAAACCGAAGACTGGGACCGCTATATTGCGGGCACTCCTAAAAAACCCTACGATCCGAAAAAGTTTTTCTGGTGGAGAAATTACAAAGATTATGGAACGGGGGTGGCCGGTGATCTGTTCGTTCACCTCTTATCCAAAATTCATTTGATTACAGACTCAAAAGGCCCTGAAAAGATTTTTTCTACCGGGCAGCTGGCTTATTGGAAAGATGGGAGAGATGTGCCCGATGTAATGACGGCCATTATGGATTATCCGGAAACCAAAGAACATGCGGCATTTCAAACCATGCTTCGGGTGAACTTTATAAGTGGGGGCGGCGATGGCGGCCATACCCGGATCTATGGTACGGAAGGAGTTCTCGAATTCGATAATGATGGTTTTTCGGTTAATCACAGTCTGATGCCGGCAGCACCTGGCATCGGCGGATGGGATGCGCTTTTTACCTATCCTAAACAAATGCAGGAGTAGCTGATGTCAAAGTATGAGCAGCAATATCCGAAAAGCCAGCGCTCGGCACCAAAGAAAGAACCCATTAAATATAAAGTGCCGGAAGGTTTCGATGAACAT
>JAEZAY010000471.1 GCA_023427575.1 Bacteroidota bacterium
GGCTGATTCCGGTTTTGATCCTTTCATTAATACTGTGCTCCAGGTTCAGTTTTCCGGTAAAGCGGTTCAACTGGTTGCCGATAATAATCCCTTTCTGATCATTATAAGTACCACTAACGAGGAAACGGGTTTTGGCATCACCGCCGGAAACGCCAATATTATACTGGCGAACATATCCGGTCTGAAAAGCTTCATTCGCCCAGTCGGAATCTACGTTCGGGTTTTCTTCCCAATCATTATTACCGGTATATCTTCTCCAGGCGGCGGCGGCATCATTCGCTGGATAACTACTTCCATTGCGGGTTGAATTCGAAATAGCGGCTGTAAATAATTCCCGGTATTCGGCGGCATTCAAAAACTCGCGTTTATTGGTTGGATCACTAACCCCGGCATAGGCGCCGAAGTTTACCCGGGTTCTTCCCGAACGACCATTTTTGGTGGTAACCAGGATAACGCCATTGGCGGCTCTGGAACCATAGATGGCAGCCGATGAAGCATCTTTCAGCACCTCCATCGACTCAATATCATCTGGATTTATAGCTGCCAGGGGATTATCGGGCTCGGTTTCATTTCCCAGTGCCTGGGAAAATACGGGAACCCCGTCGATCACAAATAAAGGCTGATTGGAAGCGGAGATCGAGGAAAATCCGCGGATGCGAATGTTTAAAGCCTGGCCCAGTTTACCGGAACCAGAATTGATAAATACGCCTGCGGTTCTTCCCTGTAATGCCGATTCAAAAGATGGAAGCGGCAAATTGGCAATCTCGCGGGAAGTAACCCGGGAAATAGCGCCGGTAATTTCACGCTTGGTGCTGGTACCGTAGCCCACAACCACCACTTCATTAAGGTTGGCGCCCGCATTTGATGATAGCTGCACATTCAGGGGCCCATCTCCCACGGTTACTTCTACTTCACCATAACCCACACTGGAAACCAGCAAAACGGGATTTGGAAGCGTTGTGGTAAGTCGAAAATTGCCGGATTCGTCGGAAGTGGTCCCACCAGGGCTTCCTTTAATTCGAATGGAAGCCAGCGGAATGGCCTCTCCTGTAACTGCATTAGTAACTTTGCCCGTGATTTCACGTCCCTGCGGAAAAGCCTGTATGCCGACACACATGATCAGCAACAGACTTAATAAATTTCTCATGGAAGATTAGATTAAGTCAATAAAAGATTGCCAAAATTAAAGCATTATTAACAACTTGTGCTTTTCAGACAAAAAAGCCATGCATTTTGTTGCATGGCTTAAACGTTATAAAACAATAAAATAGTGTTGTTTTCTACATTAATCTCTTCGGCTTCCACTCATAAATATCAAAATATATTGAATCAGAGTGGCTACAGAGGCGAGAGCAGCAACCACATAGGTCATGGCTGCCCATTTTAATGCGTCTTTCGCAAAGGGCTGCTCGGCCGGTGTTGTGATCCGCGCGTGATCGAGCCAGGCCAGGGCCCGGCGGCTGGCGTCAAATTCCACCGGAAGTGTTACCAGTGAGAAAAGCGTGGTTAATCCAAAAAGCACGATACCTGCCAGCAAAAGCTGAGGAAACGCGTTGATCATCAACACCCCGCCTAAAAGTACCCATTGCACGATTCCGGAACTGAACTGAACCACCGGCACCAGTTTGCTTCTCAACGTAAGCCATTGATACGCAGTGGCATGCTGAATGGCGTGCCCACATTCGTGAGCGGCAACGGCGGCGGCTGCCACCGAAGTGCCTGAATAGACTTCAGGGCTCAGGTTAACGGTTTTATTTACCGGATTGTAGTGGTCAGACATCATTCCATTTGAAGTAGTAATTTTTACATCATATATCCCATTCTGTTCCAACATTTTACGCGCCACTTCGCTGCCGGTTAACCCGGAATAAAGCCGCATTTTACTGAATTTGGAAAATTTGCTCTTGAATACAGCCGAAACCAGCATACTCAGGCCTAAAAAAAGCAGGGAAACGATTAATATTGATGGTGTCATCTTTAAATTTTAGATTTTTACGGAATCAGCAGCAAACCAAAATCCACAAAAAAATTAAGGTCAGAGCGACAGCAAATTTACCTTTTTTGACGTGTTATAAGTACATGAAAAACAGGCTCTGACAAAATATCATTTTAATGCAGGTATTGACAAAATTCTATTTTAACTGGTTGCATCTCAACACGTTAAACTTTCATTAAAAAACCAGACCCCCAAATTTAAAAGCTTGCAAAATTTATTCACACCCCTAAAAAATAATTTTGTTATGTGACACTAATTTGTAATTTAGTGCAAGAATTTAATGGGTTAGTAAGTAAAGGGTCAGCAGTCATGCTGGCCTTTTTACTTTTTGTTCATCCCTGTTTTTTATAATCCATTCATTAAAGAATTTACAGCTTCAATTTTTCTTTTGGGTGACGTGATTACTATTCAAATTGTTTTGCAATCAGGAATTATACGCTGCGATCCTTTAGCTGAAACCAGATTGTTTCATAAATAATTTAACGAGGGTGAATCTACGATTTTGCCATCGCGATAATAACGGCATTCAACCTTAAAATCTCATCACCGCCATAAACAGATCATTTACCTTTATCGCATGAGTAAGGTTAAGACCGCTTTCTTTTGTTCTAATTGTGGCTATGAAAATGCAAAATGGGCCGGGAAATGTCCCTCCTGCGGATCATGGAATACATTTATTGAGGAAGTGCTGGTAAAGGATCATAAAAAAGAAAATGACTGGAAAAGTTTTGGAAACGATTTACAGATTCATTCCAAAACCATCCCCCTGCAAAAAGTAATTGCCAATGAACAACCACGAATAATTACAACTGATCCGGAATTAAACCGGGTTCTTGGAGGTGGCATTGTTCCGGGTAGCATTGTGCTGATTGCCGGCGAACCTGGAATTGGCAAATCAACCCTGTTCCTGCAAACCGGTTTACAGATGACATCCATACGTACCTTATATATCAGTGGTGAAGAAAGCGAGCAGCAAATTAAAATGCGGGCCGACCGGCTGAATATTGCTCACGATGAATTTTATCTTCTAACGGAAACACTCACTCAAACCATATTTCAGGAGATCAAAAAATTAAAACCGGAGTTGGTTATTGTCGACTCTATTCAAACCATCCGGTCACAACATATAGATTCATCCCCGGGAAGCATCTCGCAGATCCGGGAATCGGCTGCCGAACTTCAGCGCTTTGCGAAAGAAACCAATACGCCGGTTTTTCTTATCGGTCATATAACAAAGGATGGAACCATTGCAGGACCGAAGATTTTGGAACATATGGTGGATACCGTTTTGCAATTTGTAGGCGATCGTCATTACGCGTACAGAAATTTAAGGACCATCAAGAACCGTTTTGGTTCAACGGCCGAACTGGGTATTTA
>JAEZAY010000014.1 GCA_023427575.1 Bacteroidota bacterium
GTTTCCACATGACCAAACATCATGGTGGCGGAAGTGGTCAGATCCAGCTTATGCGCTTCATGCATAATATCGAGCCATTCCTGCGAGCCACATTTTCCTTTGGAAATCAGCCGACGCACTCTGTCTACCAGAATTTCCGCACCCGCACCGGGTAGGGAATCCAGCCCGGCTTCTTTCAGGGTCTTAAGCACTTCATGATGAGTCAATTTTTCCAGCTTGGTGATATGGGCAATCTCCGGAGGCCCAAGGGCATGCAATTTCAGGTCGGGAAACAATTCCTTCAGCTCATGGAATAAATCGGCGTAATACTGTAAGCCCAATCCGGGATGGTGACCGCCCTGCAATAACAATTGTTCTCCTCCATACCGGAAAGTTTCTTCAATTTTAACCTTATAAGATTCAATATCAGTTATATATGACTCAGGATGCCCCGGGATCCGGTAAAAATTGCAGAACTTGCAATTGGCAATACACACATTGGTTGTATTTACATTCCGGTCGATGATCCAGGTTACATTTCCATGCGGAACCTGTTTTTTGCGCAACTCATCCGCTACATACATTAGTTCGGTGAGGGCCGCATTTTCAAAAAGCGCGATGCCTTCCTCAATATCAAGAAATTCAAACTCTAGGGCTTTCTGGTAGATTGAATCGAGATTCATAATGGCCGCAAAATTACTAAACGATCGGCTCATGAGGCTCAAATAAGTTTTATTTCAATGGTAATCGTTCAATCACAGGATTTTATTAACTTATTAAATATCTGATTGCCCTTTTTGAACAGGCGATCTGAAATTTATATGAAACCTGCCTTCGCATTCTTTCTCTTAGCCCTGTTTTACAGTGTTTGCGTGAAGTCGCAGGAAGAATTCGTTCCTCCACCTTCAAAATTCATTACCTCATTTAAATTCAAAACTCTTACCGGCGGCGTTATCACATTTAAGGCGCGGGTGGCCAACTACCCCGACTCCCTGAACTTTATTCTGGATACGGGAAGCGGGGGCATTTCACTCGATTCGATGACCGTGGAAAAGCTTGGGATTGATGTGGCATTAAGCGATCGCACCATTCGGGGGATTGCAGGAATCAGAAAGGTGAAATTTGCCTACAATAAGGAATTACACCTGCCGGGTTTAACGGTAGACAGCCTCAATTTCCACGTAAATGATTACGATGTACTGACGTCGGCCTATGGCGAAAAAATTGATGGCATTATCGGGTTCAGTTTTCTTTCACGCTATATTGTAAAGATCAATTACGACAGCTCGGTGATCGAGGTGTTTACAAAAGGAATGATCAAATACCCCAGGGGCGGTTTCCTGATCCGGCCCATACTGGTTACCATTCCGGTTATGACTTCCACCATCCGCGACGAGCGCGAAATCCGCTCCCGCTTTTATTTCGATACTGGCGCCGGCATGTGTATTCTTTTATCTCAGGATTTTGTAGATGATAGTTTGTTTCTGCGGAAAAAAAGAAAATGGTTCAATACCCAGGCCGAAGGGCTCGGCGGAAAAACCTCCATGCGCCAGGGTGTGATTAAGATGATCCGGATCGGGCCTTATAAGTTTAAAAACGTGCCGGCCTATATTTTTGATGATGATTATAATGTTACTTCATATCCCTACCTGGGCGGATTGATTGGAAACGATTTGCTGAGACGATTTAACCTGATCCTCAATTATGAGCGCCGCGACATGCACCTGACCCCCAATTCACATTTTAAAGACCGCTTTGATTATTCTTATACCGGGTTAGGAATTTATTATCTGGATGGAGAGGTTGTGGTGGTAGATATTATGAAAGATTCGCCGGCGGAAAAAGCGGGATTTAAGGAAGGCGATGTAGTTCTTAGTGTTAACAGCAACTTTACAAAAAACATTCAAACCTACAAAACCATGCTTCAAAACCCGGGTGAAAGGGTTAAGATCCTGGTGCTTAGAGAAGAAGGGCCGGTAATGATAGAGATGAAAGTGAAAAGCATTCTGTGATTTTAACCGCTCCTAAACCGCGTCGCTTTCAGGGTAGATGGTGTTTTAACCATTTTTACTGGCCAACTTGTCGTTATTTTGCGGTTCGTTTAATAATACTATGATACAATTTGAAAGATTTGTTTTAGAGAATGGGTTAAGAGTTCTGGTGCACGAAGATCTCTCTACGCCCATGGCGGTTGTAAATGTTATGTATGATGTAGGTTCAAAAGATGAGAACCCGGAGAAGACCGGGTTTGCGCATTTATTCGAACACCTGATGTTTGGCGGCAGTATTAATGTTCCCGATTTCGAAACGCCTTTGCAGATGGCAGGTGGCGAGAACAACGCCTATACCAGCAACGACGTTACTAACTATTATACCCAATTGCCGGCTGAAAATCTTGAAACGGCTATCTGGCTTGAAAGCGATCGGATGTTATCGCTTGCTTTTGATGAAAAAAGCCTGGAAGTGCAGCGGAAAGTGGTTTCTGAAGAATTTAAAGAACATTATATCAACAAGCCTTATGGCGATGTCTGGTTCGAACTTCGGAAGATGGCTTATAAATCGCATCCGTATCAGTGGATGACGATCGGAAAGGAACTTTCGCATATCGAAAATGCCAGCCTGGAAGACGTAAAAAGTTTTTTCTTTAAACATTATACGCCGATAAATGCCATTCTGGTGGTGGCCGGTAATGTCAAGACCGACTTTGTTAGGCAGCTGGTTGAAAAATGGTTTGGAGATATTCCTTCGGGAAATAAATACGAACGGAATCTTGCGGTGGAGCCGGAACAGTCGGAAGCCAGAGTGATGGAAAGAAAGGCAAATGTACCGCTGGATGCATTGTATAAATGCTGGCATATGGACAGGCGTCTCGATCGCGGCTATTATGTGGCAGATCTTATTTCAGAGGTATTGGGTGGTGGCCAGTCTTCCCGGCTTTATCAATCGCTGGTGAAAGAGCAAAAGCTGTTCAGCAACATTGAATGTTACCATTTCGGATCGGTTGACCGCGGGCTGTTAACCATCGAGGGAAAGCTGGTTAAAGGCACTGATATGAAACTTGCTGAAGCGGCCATTCAGGCAGAGCTGGATAAATTATTGCAGGAAGGCATCAGTGAAAAAGAACTGACAAAAATCAAAAATAAAACAGAATCTGCCATTGCTTTTGAAGACATGAGCGTAATGGCAAGAGCGAACAGCCTGGCTTTTTACGAGTTGCTGGGCGACGCTTCATTATTCAATAGCGACCGTGAAAAATATTTTTCGGTTACGGCCGATGATATTCTTTCATACAGCCGGAAAATATTCGACCTGAAAAATTCGAATACGCTGTACTACTACAGCGAAAGCTGAACTCTGTTTTCCAAACATCGTGTTTGTTGCGATCATCAAAACTCAATTCATGTTAAACCGTACAATACCACCGGTAATAAAAGATCCGGTTGAATTTGATATAAAACTTCCGCCTTCGGAAAAACATATTTTAAAAAATGGGGTTGAAGTACACCTGGTGAACATGGGTACCGAAGACACCATCATGGTGAACTGGGTGTTTTATGCCGGCAATTCGTTTGAAAAAACAAATACGGTTGCTCCCGCTACCAATAACCTATTGAAAAATGGTACTGAAAGGCTTTCTGCTTTTGAACTGAACGAACATTTCGATTACTATGGTGCCTATCTGAACCGGAGTTGCTATAATGAAACGGCAGAGATAACGCTTCACTGCCTGAACAAACATGTAAATGAGCTGGTTCCTGTGGTAGGGGAAATGGTTTCGGCATCTGTTTTCCGCGATGAGGAGCTGCAGATCTATAAGAAGATCTCGCAGCAGCGCCTGAAGGTGGGATTGCAGAAATGCGATTTTGTGGCCTCGAGGATAATTGATGCCAATCTTTTTGGTGAAAGGCATCCCTACGGGAAATCAAGCACACTGGTGGATTATGAAATGCTGCAACGCGAACAGTTGCTTGATTTTTATGATCAGTATTACCGCCACGGGCATTGCGTGATTTTTGTTGCGGGAAGGATTCCGGCCGGATTTATAGAGCAGCTTGAATATACATTTGGAAGCCTGCCCCTGAAATCGCATCAGAATGCCGACCAGGGCCTCATCTTCGCGGTCGAGCCATCCGCGCAGCGTAAACAAACCATCATCAACGACGAGCAGGGCGTTCAGGGCGCGATTCGCATTGCCCGCCATTTCCCCAACAGGCATCATCCGGACTTTCAGAAAGCGGTGGTGCTGAATACGATCTTCGGTGGATTTTTTGGGTCGAGGCTAATGGCTAATATCCGCGAGGACAAAGGATATACCTACGGTATCTATAGTTATTTGCTCAATTTTATCAAACAAAGCGGCTGGATGATCAGCACCGAGGCGGGCCGCGATGTATGTGATAAAACCATTGAAGAAGTTTACAATGAAATGCGCGACCTGCGCGAAGAGCCGGTGGAAGAAGAAGAACTGACCGTTACCCGCAGCTACCTGATCGGAACAATCCTGGGCGATCTGGACGGGCCCTTCCAGGTTTCGGCCAGATGGAAAAATCTGATTTTAAACAATCTGACGGAAGAATATTTTTATAACAGTATTCGTACAATCAAAACCATTACGCCGCCCGAATTGCAGGAGATTGCCAATAAGTATCTGGTTCCCGATTCATTTTATGAACTGGTGGTCATTTAAACTGAATCTTCTTAACTTCAAAACAAAAGTTTTTCACATGCGTTTTTTAATGCGGATAATTGTTACTTCTGTTATCGCCTTCGGTTTATCATACCTGTTAGGAGGTATTTCGATGGATTCATTCTGGACGGCCATTGTGGTTGCCATTGTGCTGGCATTATTGAACGCGATTGTGAAGCCGATCCTGATTTTACTCACTTTACCGATCACCTTGTTTACATTCGGATTGTTTTTATTTGTAATCAACGCTGTGATCATCCTGATCGCCTCGAGCCTGATCGAAGGCTTTCAGGTAAATGGATTCTGGTCGGCCCTCTTATTCAGCCTGCTTTTATCCATTCTCAGCTCCATTTTATATAAGGAAAAAACGCCACAGCGAAGATCCAATGATTAACTTGCCATGTATAGGCTACAATAATTAACCAAATGCCAATTTCGCGGGTATGCAATTCGAACGCAAGGATCTTACCGATGAACAGTTAAAAGATTTTTATAAAAAGCTTTTACTGCCCCGGATGATTGAAGAGAAAATGCTGGTTTTGCTCCGTCAGGGTAAAATCAGTAAATGGTTCAGCGGAATCGGTCAGGAGGCTATAGCCACCGGCGTAACCCTGGCCTTGCAAGCCGATGAATGGATCATGCCACTGCATCGCAACCTGGGTGTTTTTACCGGCCGCGAGATTCCGCTCCATCAACTTTTTTTACAATGGCAGGGTTCGGAATCCGGATTCAGTAAAGGCCGGGAAAGAAGTTTTCATTTCGGCAGTGCTGAACATCATATTTGCGGCATGATTTCGCATCTGGGGCCGCAACTCTCTATCGCCAATGGCACGGCCCTGGCTTCAAAACTCCGTTCTGAAAATAAGGTTTCACTGGCATTTACCGGTGAGGGTGGAACCAGCGAGGGCGATTTTCATGAAGCGCTAAATGTGGCCGCCGTCTGGGATCTGCCGGTTATCTTTCTAATCGAAAATAATGGGTACGCCCTTAGCACGCCAATAAGCGAACAATACCGCTGCGAAAGCCTGGTGGAAAGGGCCCGCGGTTATGGAATGGAGGGGGTAAAGATTGATGGCAATAATCTCCTGATGGTATATGATACTTTAAAAGGAGTTCGTGAATATTGTATTAAGAACCAGAAGCCCTTTCTGGTGGAATGCGCCACTTTCCGGATGCGCGGCCATGAAGAAGCAAGCGGAGTTAAATATGTGCCGCCTTATTTGTTTGAGATCTGGGAGAAAAAAGATCCCGTTAAAAGATTTGAATCATTCCTGTTAGCCGAAGGAATTATAACGGAATCCGATCAGGAAAACTGCCGTGAAGAGATCCGAGCTTATATTGAAGCGGAACTGAGTCTTGCTTATTCCGGTTCCGGCACAATAAAGCCATCGATCGACACCGAATTGCAGGATGTATATGCCGCACCGGTTAAAAGCCCCAACCAGTTGGTGCGGATCGGCAGCTCCTCGAACGGGTCCGAAAAACGATTTATTGATGCGATCCGCGAAGGCCT
>JAEZAY010000035.1 GCA_023427575.1 Bacteroidota bacterium
CTAATGTGCTAATGTGCAAATTCAAAACGGACGGCGTGGAGACTCCCGACTCCAGACTCCAGACTCGGAAAATCCGGAGCCCGATTTTTTGCTTCCCTTTTTTTCAGAAAAAAATTGGTAGTGGTCATTTACAATGACTGCTCGTAACCTATTATGATACAGATTTCAGGCAAATAGAAAATTTTTAACCGGGCACCAAAGTTTTATACACCGGAATCCGGCTCCTACAATACCCGGTATGAATTTCAATCATCTTTAAAACGTTCAAATAAAAAATGTATTTACCTTCCCTTTATGAAAATTCTGCATACCGAGATCTGGAAGTTCAGCATTCCCATGGAACCTTTTACCATCGCCACCGGCACAATGGATTATGCGCAGAACACCTTCATCCGCATTCATACCGATGCGGGCATTTATGGCGTTGGTGAATGTTCCGCATTTCCCATGATAGCCGGAGAAACCCAGGCTACCTGTTTTGAAATGGCGAGGGATTTCGCCGCGATCTGGAAAAACAAAGACGCCTCGGATATTGATGCCCGTTTGAATGAACTGAACCTGTATACCGCTTTTAATTCAACTGTTAAGAGTGCATTTGATATGGCCCTGTATGATCTGGCCGCCAGGTTTGCCGGGCAACCTTTATATAAATACCTGGGGGGTAGCCGGCGGGAGCTCGAAACCGATCTGACGATGGGAATTGACAAGCCGGAAGCAATGCAGCAAAAGGCTCTTGAATTTGTAAAACAGGGCGTTCGGATCATTAAAGTAAAGCTGGGCAAAAATGCCCTCGAGGATGTGAATCGGGTCCGGTTGATTCGCGAGGCTGTCGGCGATTCGATCATAATCCGACTGGACGCAAACCAGGGCTGGAATTTTGAAGATGCTGCTTATGCGCTTACCGAGATGGGAAAATATTCGATCCAGTTTTGTGAACAACCCATGCGTCGCTGGAACGACCCGCTGCTGCCCGAACTGAAACGAATTTCGCCGGTCCCGATCATGGCCGATGAAAGTGTTTTTGACCATCATGATGCAGAGCGGCTGATAAAGGCCGGAGCCTGCCAGTATGTGAATATCAAATTTGCAAAATCCGGGGGCATTGCCGAAGCAACCCGCATCAACGAGGTCTGCCGCAAAAATCAGATCGCCTGCATGATGGGCGGAATGCTCGAAACGCGGATCGCATTATCTGCATTTGCCCATTTTTCACTGGCCCATGACAATGTGCGTTTTTATGATCTGGACACCTGCCTGGTTGGCCACAAAGAAGATCCGGTAACTGGTGGAATCCGCTACAATGGATTCCTGATCGAAGTCCCCGATACACCGGGGATCGGCGCTGATGCCGATGATGAATTTCTGAGCCGCTGTGAAAAGGTCCGGATTTAAATAAACCCGCAGGCGGGAATAGGAAACCAATTGCTTACCTTGCGCCACTCAAAAATAATATAACCGGAATATCATGCAGGCAAAAACTTCAGTGGAATCGAGTGTATCAATGACCGAACTGGTTCTTCCCAACGACACCAATTTATTTGGGAACCTCATGGGTGGAAGACTGATGTACTGGATGGATATCGCCGCGGCGCTTTCCGCTATGAAACATTGCGGATCGCCGGTAGTTACCGCTTCAGTGGATAATATCTCATTTGAAAATCCCATCAAACTGGGCAATGTTGTACATATAGATGCGCGGGTGTCGCGGGCTTTTAATTCTTCGATGGAAGTACATCTGAAAGTTTGGGGCGAAGACGCGCTGCAGCAAGTGAAATACAAAAGCAACGAAGCTTATTATACATTTGTTGCGATCGATCCGAAGGGCAAGCCGCATTCGGTGCCAGCACTTACACCTGAAACTCCCGAAGAAATCGAATTGTATGAAAGTGCGCTTCGCCGCAGGCAAATTCGTCTGATCCTGGGCGGTAAAATGAAACCCGATGATGCTACGGAATTAAAAGCCCTGTTCTTTAAGTAAACTATTTCGTTTAGGCGGTCGTATTTTCAATGGCGTTGGCCTGCTTTTATTGGACTTTCCAGCATTCCATAGCTACCGGCCCCGGGCAGATCCCGGAATCAGTAGGGTCCGGGCAATTTCTTCGCTGGGCCTCGGAAAAAATCCGTTAAGAAAATTGAAAACGGACGGCGTAAAATAAAAACAGTTGTTACCGAAGTTCGGAGATGATCTTAGCTCGTAAGTCCTACCACTGCTGGGCTATATTCCGTCGCTGTGACTTGTTTTTATTTAGCCGGGAGTTTCAATTTTTAGGATTTATTCCGGAGCCCGATTTTTTTGCTCCACTTTTTTTCTAAAAAAAAGTGGAAGGGATCATTTACAATGACTGCTCCTAACTTACTGTTGATCCAAGTTTCAGGTAAATTGAAAATTATTAACCGGACACCAATGATCCCGGAATATTTTCCGCTAATAAACGGGGAAGGAGAATATATGCGTATTGAAATTATTTGTCGCTGGTTAACCAATGATGGGGCCCTTTCATCATGTGTTTTTTGCTTTGCTCTATTGCATCCATGATCTTTTCCATAATGCTTTCGGAAGATGCTTCATAGTCAATCTCGAGCGGTTCTTTAAAAGTAACCGATAACAGCGATCCTTTCTTTTTAAACTTAAGCCCCTTTTTATTAAAAGCCCGCCAGAAGCCCCGGATAACAACCGGCACCACAACGGGTTTCGCCAATTTGATAATATGAGCCGTTCCCTTTCTTCCCGGAGCAAATGGTTTAGTGGTGCCTTGCGGAAATGTGATCACCCAGTTATTATCGAGGGCCCTGGTGATTTTCCGGGTATCGGAAGGATCCAGTCCCCTCCGCACTTCCTGCCCTTCGGCTCTCCAGGTGCGCTTCACCGTTAGCGCCCCTCCCAGTGTAAACAGACGGCTGATCCAGGAACCCCGCATGGTTTCCTCGGCCGCTACATAATATACATTGGTAAAGGGATTCAGCAGGTAATAGGGAATTCCGAGCCGGTTTTCTTTTCTCCACTTCACGGCACAGAATATGTGCAGAAAAGTGATCACATCGGCGAAATAGGTTTGATGATTGCTCACAAAAAGAACGTTGCGGGTGGGCAGATTTTTTATATGCTCTGTACCGGAGATCTGCAACCTGTTTACCATCGTTAACCCAGGATAAGAGATCACACCAACAATGGCATAAATTACTTTTCGTACTATACGAACATTTTTCGATCGTTCCCAAAAGGATTTCATACCGTAGAATTTGCAAACAGGAAAATCGAAATTAATGAATTGTTTATCAATTTATCTTTGAAGCATGGCAATGAACACAGTTATTTTTGATATGGATGGGTTATTGATTGATTCGGAACCTTTATGGGAAGAAGCAGGGCAGGAAACACTGCAATATTATGGCGCTACGCTTTCGGCACCGGAATACAATATAACCACGGGTTTAAGAACAAAAGAATGGATCGAATACTGGTTTGAACATTTTAAAATTGATAAAAAACACGCCGCGGAAGCAGGCAATAGGATTGTAAAACTGGCCATTGAAAAGATCGACGCGCAGGCCATCGGGCTGCCGGGCGTGGACCATATCTTCCGGTTTTTCCGCGAAAAAAACTTTCGGATCGGCATTGCCACCTCCTCGCCGGTGGAATTAATTGATGTGGTAACTGAAAAATTATCCATCCGGGCTCTGCTGGATGGATTCAGTTCGGCCGAAGATCTTGACTATGGCAAACCTCACCCCCAGGTATACCTGAACTGCGCCATTGAATTGGGAACTTCTCCCTTAGGTTGTGTTTGTTTTGAAGATTCGGTGAATGGAATGATCGCGGCAAAAGCCGCCAGAATGAAATGTGTGGTGATACCACATTCAGCCCTTGCTGATGACAAACGATTCGGACTCGCAGATCTTCAGTTATCCTCCCTGCTGGATTTTACCGATTACCAGTTGGATCTGCTGATGAATTGATTCAAAAAATCGCTATCAGGGGTTCGGATTTGTTCCAGGATCCGGAAACCAGTTTCTTTTTGAGAAACAAAATGGATTGAACTAACCGATTGAGTCTTTGGATCTCAGCGCTTTAGCTTCAGATTTTAATGCTGCATGGTAGTTGCCAAACGATGATACCCAAACGCTGATTTAATTCAGGCCGGGGTTGAAAATCGTTTTTTGGTTCAACTACATATTATGCATCCAACAGAAAACCTCTCAATGAAACGGAAACTACCGGCTAAGCCGGCAGTCCCGGGAAGAGTTCATCTTAGTTTACATATTTTCATCACCATTCTATCACTTATTGTAACGGCGTTCTCGACCAGGGCCCAGAGTGTAACCGAAATTATAACGGATTTTGGCGGATTCTGGAAAAGTTCAAATAACCAGATCAATCCGGTGAAACCAAATAACAGCCATAATCTGCTGGCATTTAATCACAATGGAATCAGGTATTCTACCGGCGTAAACGACGGTTTACTTTCGGCCAGGGGTGAACCATTTATTGCTATGGATATGCGCGCCTTACCGGTTCGCACCATCGCCAGCAAGGGTAACTCAAATACCAAAATCGGTCTGGGATATATGTACGATGGCAATCCCACGGGAGCTTCTGCCATTCCTCCGGTTAACGAACTCAGCCGTTATCTTACAGATGGAATCAAAGGGCTTGATATCGGAAGCGGCGTTGCAAATCTGCCGCAGGGAACCCTCAGCTTCGAGATTACTGATCTGAAACTGGAATATATCGGAGACGGAATTCCCGACATTCTCGTTACGCAATTTGCCGATC
>JAEZAY010000052.1 GCA_023427575.1 Bacteroidota bacterium
TGGGCTCGGAGATGTTGTATAAGAGACAGCACCTTCCCGGAGGAACTCCGGATTGGAAACTACATCGAACTCACCCTGAAAGTTTTTGGCTACAGCAGCCCTTACTTTTTCAGCAGTACCAACCGGCACGGTACTTTTATCGATAATAACTTTATAGTCTTTAATAATTTTTCCAAGATGTTCGGCTACGCCTAGAACATATTTTAAATCAGCCGATCCATCTTCGCCCGGAGGGGTTGGAAGCGCGAGAAAAATAATCGCCGCATCGCGAACGCCATCTTCCAGGCTGGTGGTAAAACGCAAACGTTCTTCCCGAAGATTTCGTAAAAACAACTTTTCCAATCCAGGTTCATAAATGGTAATCTGACCATTAGAGAGCTTGTCCACCTTGCTTTGATCAATATCCACACAGGTTACATCATTTCCGGTTTCTGCAAAACAAGTTCCGGTTACTAATCCAACATATCCGGTACCTACGACTGCGATTTTCATTTATATTTTCTTTTTTAAGTTTTCTATTTTCAGGAATTATTACAAAATTCTAACACTTTAGAACAGATATGCTCCAACTGGTCCGCATCCATTTCCGTATGAATGGGAAGGGAAATAACCCGGGAGGTAAGCCAGTCGGTTTTCGGAAGTTCATATGAACTTCCCCCGAAGGCATCAAACATTTTCTGCCGATGAGCCGGAACGGGATAATAGATCATGGAAGGAATCTTGTTTTCGGCGAGGAAAAGGTTCAGCTTATCGCGGTCAATCCCTTCCAAAACCAGCGTGTACTGATGAAATACATGTTTGGTGTAGTTGGCCCGGAATGGCGTGGTGATCGCCGGCGCGGACTCAAATGCGTTATCATAAGCATCTGCCACCTTGCGACGGGCATCAATGTATTCATCCAGTTTTTTCAACTTAACATTTAATACGGCTGCCTGAATAGAATCAAGGCGGCTGTTACAGCCGACGAGATCGTGATAATAGCGTTTGCTCTGGCCATGGTTTGCAATCATCCGGAGCTTATCGGCAATGGCCGCGTCGGAGGTCATGATAGCACCGCCATCACCATAACATCCCAGGTTTTTGGAAGGAAAGAAAGAAGTGCATCCAATGGTGCCGATCGCGCCGGTTTTTTTCACCCAGCCTTCGCGGGATTTGTAATCCGAGCCGATGGCCTGGGCATTATCTTCTATAACATAGAGGTTAAACTCACGGGCAATATCCATTATGGAGTCCATATCGCAGGACTGGCCATATAAATGATCCGGCACAATAGCCTTTGTTTTAGGTGTTATTGCCGCCCTGACCGCCTCCGGATCGAGATTGAATGTTTTAGGATCCACCTCTACAAAGACCGGCTTTAATTTCAAGAGCGCGATCACTTCGGTAGTGGCGATATAAGTGAAAGAAGGCGTAATTACCTCATCTCCAGGCTGCAGGTCGAGGGCCATCATGGAAATCTGGAGCGCGTCCGTACCATTGGCACAGGGGATCACATGCTCCACGCCGACATAGGAGGCCAGGGCATCGGTAAAATCCGTCACTGCCTTTCCATTAATATAGGCCGATGTATCAAGTACCTCATGAATAGCAGCGTCTACTTCCTCTTTTATTTTCCGGTACTGCCTTTTTAAATCCACCATCTGAATCGCCTGCATACTCCGTTTTTTTAAAACCGGCACAAACGTACAGCAAAAAACTGGTTTGCACAATCCGGTCATCCGCTTCTGTTCATCCCGAATATCCAATGCGGAATGGGTTACATTTGCCAGAAATCCTTGCCTTTGTTGTTATTTCTTTATAATCTCTTTATCCGGATTTACGGTGCCGGCATCTGGCTTGCGGCACCCTGGAATCCAAAAGCCCGGAAATGGCTGGAAGGCCGGAAAAACCTGTTTTCCATTCTTTCCGGAAAACTTAGCCCTGGCAAAAAACGGATCTGGATGCATTGCGCTTCGCTGGGTGAATTTGAACAGGGAAGGCCTCTGGTTGAAAAAATCAGGACGAGATATCCCCGACATGAAATCCTGATCAGCTTTTTTTCGCCATCGGGATATGAAATCCGGAAAAATTATGAAGGCGCCGACCATGTATTCTACCTGCCTCTGCCAACCAGGCAAAATGCCCGGGAATTTATCCGGATCCTGAACCCGGAACTGGTAATTTGGGTGAAATATGAATACTGGTATCATTACCTGCAGATCCTCGATGAGCAAAAGATCCCGGTGCTGCTGGTTTCGGCCCTTTTTCGGGAAAATCAACCTTTTTTTAAATGGTATGGAGGATTACACCGCCGGATGCTGGGTTTTTTCCGGCAGATTTTTGTTCAAAACCAGGAATCGGCCAGGTTATTAGCCGGAATCGGCATCAGAGACAAGCTAACCATCGGCGGCGATACGCGGTTCGACCGCGTAGTTGAGCTGGCCCAAAAGCCGAAACAGTATCCGGAGATCGAAAGATTTTGCGGTCCCCATCCGGTAATTGTAGCCGGCAGTACCTGGCGGGAAGATGAACTGGCCATGGACCATTTTGCAAACCGGAGCTCCGATCTGCGTTTTATCATTGCCCCCCATGAAATCCATGAGGAACATTTGCTGGAAATAGAAAAAATGTTTTCGTCCACCATCCGGTATTCTAAATGGATTCTGAATGAAAACATCCAGGCGGGGTCTGAAAATCCACAGATACTGATCATCGATAATATCGGGATGCTGGCCGATCTTTATTTTTACGCGAGCATTTGTTATGTAGGCGGGGGATTCGGCGAGGATGGTGTCCATAATACCCTGGAAGCGGCCGTTTACGGCAAACCGGTGGTTTTCGGACCCGAATATTCCAAATACCTGGAAGCCGTGGAACTGGTAGATGTGGGAGCGGCCTTCAGTGTTGAATCGGCGCTTGAGCTGGAAGAAACGCTAAAAAGCCTGCTCGGGTCGGAAGATCTGTACAAACAGGCTTCGGTGGCTGCCTGGGATTATGTGCGGGAGAATACCGGAGCTGCTGATAAGATAATGGCATTCATCCATTCCTCGGGTTTACTAAAAACCGAATGAATGGAAACTTATTAAATTCTAAAACAATAATGACTTAAATGCAGGAAACCGCTAAGTTGAAATTCGATCCGGGCCCTGCAACTATTACCTGGCAAATCTTCTTTTTACCAACTGAATGAATTGTCGGGTGGCCAGCCTGTCTTCCTCCCAGCCCAGTTTAACTTTCAGTTCTCTTTCAATCCAGTATTCGGCTTCGGCATAGATCTGAAATCCGTTGATGGTTTTGATGCTGCGTTCGTACATCACCTCATCGCCGCGGAATAATTCGTTTATAAAAACAAAACGGTCATTTACGCCAATGGCTTTTTTAAGATCCCGGATAGGCGTTTCCGTTAGTCGATGACCGATTTCCATCACATTTCCCTTCAGATGATCATTGAGCGAGGCATCTTTTAATCCAATCACCTCATTCAGATCTCTGAATACTTCCTGGCTGGCAAGTGTGGGAATTTCTTTTACAGGATCGTATGACCAGTGATTTGAATTTTGTTTGGGCGGCGCCGGTTCGATAGCATCTATCTGCTCTTCAATATGTTCGAGCTGTTCAACCTTTTTCATTACCGGCTCTGGTTCAATTGCGGGGGCCGCCACAGGCTGATACCTGGTTTCTTCTTCCGAAACGGGTGCCGGCTTTTTGGCTGCTGCCCGGGTGATGGACTCCGCTTGACCAACGGTTTGGACCCGCGGTGAGGGCATAACTACGGCCACTTTTGAAGTGCTCATTTCTTTCGCGGGCGCAGCGAGCGAGCGGGTCAGAACCTCTTCAATCATCTGCGTTGTCACTAATAGTTGTGTATGATCCGCCTTTTCTTCGAATTGTTCTTTTAATTTGCCGATCAGTTCTGCTAAACGCTCCATATCAATGAGTACTTTAATGAGTGAGTTGTTTAGTTTTTAAAGTTAACAATTTTTGTACCTATTTAAGAAGGATGTACATAGAACCAAACATCTCCGGTGAAAGAAGAGGAGTAATTGAAGTGATTTGCGGATCAATGTTCTCTGGTAAAACAGAAGAATTGATCAGACGTTTAAAAAGAGTTAAAATTGCAAATCTTCGGCTGGCGATCTTCAAACCAAGTGTCGATATCCGCTTCAACGAAACCAATATAGTTTCGCACGACGACAATGCGCTGCTTTCCATTCCGGTTGACCATTCGCAGGCGATTTTTTCAGCCATCAGTAATGCAGATGTGGTTGGAATTGATGAAGCGCAGTTTTTTGATGATCAGCTTCCCGATGTGTGTGAGCAACTGGCCTTCAAAGGAATGCGGGTAATAGTGGCCGGGCTGGATATGGATTATCTGGGTAAACCCTTTGGTCCCATGCCCAATCTGCTGGCGAAAGCAGACTATATCACAAAGCTGCATGCCATATGTGAGCGCTGCGGAAATATTGCCAGCTATTCTTATCGCAAGAGCGCCGATATTTCTCAAATAGTTTTGGGCGAAAAAGACGTATACGAACCCCGTTGCCGTCATTGTTAATTTGAACAAATGTAACCGTGAACAGATCTGCACTTCATATTCTTAGTTTGTTAAGGAAAGATTTATTGCTCGAAATTCGTCAGCAATACACGTTTTACGGAATCGTACTATATGTAGCCTCCACTATTTTTGTACTCTACCTGGCTATGAATCAGCCCGAAGACAAGGTCTGGAACGGGCTGTTCTGGATGATCCAGCTATTTATTTGCATCAATGCGGTAGCCAAGAGTTTTTTACAGGAAAATCGGGGGCGGATGCTTTACTATTATACCATTGCGGGTGCCCGCGATTTTATGATCGCCAAACTGATTTTTAATGCGGTGCTGATGATGGTAATGAGTATTGTAAGCCTGCTATTATTTCAATTGCTGCTGGGCAATCCGATCGAAAACTTTTTTTCCTTTTTTGGCATTGTTTGTTTGGGATCGGTGAGTTTAAGCCTGGTATTCACCTTTCTGGCGGCTATTGCGGCCCGGGCCCAGCAAAGCGCCGCCCTGATGGCGATTCTGGGTTTTCCACTGATAGTACCCCAGGTATTGCTGCTGATGAAAATTTCGCAAATTGCTTTCGCCGATGTAATCCAGGCCGGATTGTTACAAATGAGCCTTGTTCTGGCGGGGTTTGATGT
>JAEZAY010000057.1 GCA_023427575.1 Bacteroidota bacterium
CAATTGTTTCGGGAGGCGCCGTTGCCAGTTTGGCTTCATCAAGGGCTCTGTAATCTCCAAATAAACCTTTCTTTTCCTGGGTTACATAGGTAGAATGCAGGGCTGAATTGTTTTGCTGATCGTATTGTGCCAGATTTTTATCAAGCTGATTGTCCTGTACAGAACCAAGAATCACCGCGCCCAATACACCAACTCCAACCTGCCCTACTGCGCCTGTAAAGTTTAACGCCAGCGCGCCGCCGCGGGGGAATTGTTCCGATACAACACCAAGCATGGTGCCCCAGAAAAAGGTTTTCCCCAGAGCATAAATGGTGGCCGCCACGATGATGGCAAAGCCTGCTGAAATAGACAGAGAATACAAACCGATGGCAGCGATCAAAGAACTGAAGGCCAGCAATCCAAGGGGTGAAAATTTATGTACGATGGGTCCCGCATAAAAACGAAGCACGGCCATAATTACCGAAGTATACACCAGTACCCATCCCCCCTGCAAGCCAACTTTAGCCATTTCCGACGACATCAGGCTGGTTATCCAGCTATCGGTTCCCAATTCAGTGGTAGCCAGCGGAATCATCAGGAGCAGCAGGAAGATCAGTACGGGCCTCCCCAGTGAGCGTACGAAATAACCAAATATGGCCATGATCACCACGATCAGAATAATACTAACGGTAACAGACCAGTTAAAAAGAGATCCAAGCTGAAAGGTGCAGAGTGCCACAATGATCAGCATTCCGAGAATTCCTACTTCCCGCAGCATTTCGAGGTAAGAGACTCCTGCTTTAACTCGTTCGTTTACCGGGAATTTTCTTTTCGCGATCAGCCATCCGTAAACCAGCGCCGGGATCATGATCGAGCCTATAATAAGCTCCCAGGGCAGTTCAAAATGCAGCATGGCAATTCCCAATAAGCCTGCCGCCACAATTCCGGCCGGCCAGCCGGCATGAAGTATATTCAGCCATTTCGATTTTTCGCGTGGATACATCGTGGCCACTACCGGATTAACCACTGCTTCAGCGGCCCCGTTTCCTACGGCAAACAATAAAGTTCCCACATACAACATCGTATATCCCGTGGCCATAATGGTTATGATGACGGAAAGCACGTGACAGATGAATGCGAAAATCATCGATTTCTTATATCCAACCTTATCAATGATCAGACTGAAATACACAATACTGATTCCGAAAGGCCAGAAGCTAACTCCGAAAATTTCGCCCTGTTGCGTTTTACTAAGGCCGAATTCAGTTCCCCATCCGGTCATTAAAAAAGAACGGAATACAAAACCGAAAGCGGTGGCAACAAGCACCATGAAACAGCCCCAGAACAAGAGGCGTTTCGAACGCTCTTCATTTTCAGTTGAATCATCTGTAACGGGCTTTAAATAACTCATTAGTCAGTAGATTTTGGTATTAATTGTAGGTAACAGAACCGGGATCTTTTGCGAACCAAATTCCGTTCATGAATTATGAAAACATTGTTTATAGAATTCAAGTCCTTCGGAAGCCAGTTCATCCGGACTGTTAGCAAGGGGTCGCCAGATGCAGGCGGCTGCCGCCAGCTCTTTAGAGGGTGCTCCAAAAGTTTCAATTACAATAGCGCCCTGGTATCCGATTTCATTCAGTGCTTCGCGAATCCCCTCCCAGTCCAAATGCCCGGTGCCCGGAGTTCCCCGATCCGATTCATTGCCCTGTACATGGCAAAGCCATTCAGCCCCTACCCTTCGGATGGCGGCCGGAATGTTTTTCTCTTCAATATTGCAATGGAAGGTATCCAGCGAAATTTTTAGATTGGGATGGTTCAGCTCGGCTACAATTGACATCGCCTGTTCTACCGTATTAACCATATCCGTTTCAAAACGGTTCAAAGGTTCAAGTCCGATCACTACTCCATGATTGGCAGCCTGCTTTGCCGCAGCCTGCAGGTTTTCAATACACCAGTCACGCTCCTGCTTTTTCTGATCCGCCGTTACGATCCGGGTTTTACCTACGGCAGAATAAACCGGTCCCGTAAATACCGGGCTGCCCATTTTCTCTGCAATCTCAACGCATTCGAGGATATAATTTAAACCCTGTTTCCGAATCGATTCTTCAGTGGATGAAATATCCCGGTCGGGGCCAAAAGCGCCGCTGATCGTAATTTTTATTCCCGCATCATCTGCCATTTGCTTCAGCAATTTCCAGTCGATCAGGTTTTTGTCTTCAACCGCCACTTCCAGAATATCATAACCCATGGCCTTTACCTTCTCCACAAGGTAAAATGCCTCTGTACTAAAAGGTGAAACCCATATAAAACTGCTGGCGCCAAAAATCATATCTTATGGTTAATATCGGGTATGGGATGGCAAAATTGAAACCGGTACTTTATCAATAAGATGCAAACGCCTTCCTGATTTTCCTGTATTCATATTCTTTCAATCCCATAACCGTTAATACAATCTGATTATAAAAGGTTGAAGCTCCGAACTCCTGATTCAAAACAGCATGCTGCATTTATTCAAAATCCGGAATCTTGATTCTTTTACCGCCATTCATTGCTGACTCATGTGCGCAGATTCCCGCGCAGGTATAATTCGCTGCCAGCGCGGCATCCACTGCTGAATCGCGCCCTTCCACGATGGCTGCTACAAACTCCTGTACCAGGTGTGGATGCGAGCCTCCATGCCCGGCACCCTGAAGGAATGATACGTGGTTGGGATCATCGATTTTTTCCCTTTTTGTAAAGTGGGCAATTTCATCGATCAGCAGTTCGTCGGTATCGGGTACATCAATACGGCGCGCGTTTTCGCCACCGTCAAAAATCACATGTGATTCATCCTGCAACTGCTCCCATTCAAAAGACATTTTGGTGCCGTACACATCGTAGCTTTCACGATATTGTCGTACCACATCAAAAAGGGAGCGGGTGGCTTCGGCCACCACATCGGAATCCTTTAAAGTGAAAGTGGCTGTTTCAACGGCAAATGGAGAACCATAGCGGCTGGCAAGATCATCGCTTAATCTTCCCGAGCCATGACAAACTACGGTATCAGCCTTTGTATTATTGATTCGCAGAAGCGGGGAAATGGCATGGGTGCCATTCAGCATGGGCGGGTATCCTTTCCAGTATTCAGCCCATCCTTCCATACTCATATCCTGGATATGTGAACCGCGTACAAACTGGATCCGGCCCAACTGACCGGTTTCCGCCAGTTTCAAACCATATAAAAACTCACGGGTATACAAGGCCGTTTCCATCATCATATACACTTTTCCGGATCTGCGTTTGGCCTCCACAATGGCTTTACAATCCTCCACCGTCATAGCCATAGGGATGGTGCAGGCGGTATGCTTGTTTGCATTTAATGAGGCCAGGGTCATCTGTGCATGTTCAGGAACGGGAGTTACAATATGGATGGCGTCTACATCTTCCCTTTTAGGAACATCTTCAAAGTTCTCGAACAGTAAATCCGGACTCAGCGAAAATTTTGCCGCCAGTTCGTCCAGGGTTTTTCTGTTGCGGGTGCAAATTCCCACCGCCTTAATGTTTGGATGGCTTTGATAGATGGGAATAAATTCTTTTCCGAATCCCATGCCTACAATAACGACCGTTAATTTTTTCTCCATGAGCTATAAGTTGAATTAGATTTTGAGTTTTATTTTAGAAATCATCTTTTCATCCGGAATTTTTAAATATAGGCCGGATCTGATTACAGAATATAAACTGGTTATTAAAATCTGGTAAATATGTACATGCGATGCTGAAATCTATTTTTTCGCCGCCCAGCGGATTGAATTCCGTAAAATGGTCTGATAGGGACTGATTGTATGACTTTCTGCATCATGGCCCAAAGCGATACCAACAATTCTTGCTTTCGGATGGTTTATCACAAATACGGATGGGAATGATTTGTCGGATCCTGGTGCTGAAGCTCTTGCCAGCTCCGTGATCCCTGCGGCGGATGAATCCACTTTAAAATAGTACAGCTCATCCTTCAGGGTAAAGTTCTTTTCAACACCCTTCATTACGGGATGATTTTCGTTGGTTACGGTTACATTAAAGGAACCATAACGGTCATGCCCACGCGAACCACCGCTGACCAGTTGTTTATTGTATTCAGGCCAGTCTTTCCAGTTATACCATAATGCGGCATGTGCCAGAACAAGCCCTTTGCCGCTGTTTACGAAATCAAAAATAGCCTGCCGGTTGGCCGCCTCTTTAATGGGCTGATTATTGGTCAGCAAGAGGAGATCGGTGTTTTTAAGATAATGCGCGATGGAGTCGGTATTATCGGTGTATGTTACGGTGGCCAGGCCTTCACGGGCAATTGTTTGGGCATCTTCTGCCTTGTACCAGCGGTCAAAGTCGTGAGAGGAACCTCCGCCCACCATTAATACCCGGATCGGAGCGGAATTGCGATTCTGCGTTGCCGCCGTTTTGCATTGTGAAAACAGGACCAAAATCATTAACATCAAACAGGCAAAAAGCGCCGGTTGTTTTAGCAATAGTTTCTTTTTATTCATATGAACTGCTCGTTTATATTCCGAAGAATATGTTGGTGAAAGGAAAAAAAATTCAATATACCCAATCAGTTGGAACTGCCTCCATTTAACCATACAAACTGCGTAAAGGCTCCATTCACGGCGGCATCCCAAACCTCGAAACGAACCCATTTTTTCCCTTCCAGGTTTACCGGAAAGGAAAAATCTTTTTTACCAAATGCCTCGGTATTGTTTAATTCAATTCTTTCGCGGAAAACCTGTTTTCCATCGCCGGTTATGATCTCGGCAAAACTTAAAGGAAAGGTCCAGTCGAGATTTACATTAACCATTGACTTTTTCCCCGGTTTAAGCGTCAGCGTATCTCCCGACTTTGTTCCGTCTACTGTAAAAGCGGGAATCAGCACTTCGCCGGTTGATACAAAAAACTTTCCGTTGCGCATGGCGTTCAGCACGGCCGGCCAGCCATCCTTATAGTCTGGCAGGGCATCCATTTCAAGGTAGTTTACATTTAGATGCGCATACATTTCGTTTTCCGGCTCAACGGTAAACAAATCGGCTTCGGCGATCGCATATTTTTTATGCCCCCAATTGGCCATATCATCCATCAGATCCAGAATCCGCTGGCCCAGGCGGGGAGCGGAAAGATCGGCAGGTATTGGTTTCCAGGCCGCCCCAAAAAAATGATCCGACTTAAAAAATTCTTCCTCCCTGTACTTATCAGGATACCCGGTAGAGCCCTTTGTACGTGCATGCGCGGTCCAGGCAAGCCCGTTTTCCAGTTCCAGTAAACGCAACATCTCGTCTTTATTACCTATCCGGTACACTTTGCCATAAACCGGATGTTCCGATACAAAGGGTTTGTTTTCATTTCTCGACATAATCCAATACACTTCATTGGGAAAAAACTGCAGCCAGTGGCCACCGAAAAATTCATTTGGTTCTTCCCCCGGTAATAACAAAAATTCATTGTCGGAATATTTTTTACACATCTCGAACATGTACTTCATTTCCAGCAGGCGAAGTTCATCCGGACCTTTGGGATGTGCGGTATAATGAAACTCGCCCAAATGAATGATGTCAATCCCGGTTTCTTTAAACACTTTTTTAAAATTCGGCGTATCGGGCCAGGGTTTGTTGGGAACAATCACTTTCATCACAAATTCATTGTGAAAATGGCTCGACATGGTTTTATAACCCGCCAGTGGTTTGTAGGTATCGTTATTGGTAAACCGTTTCACTTCATCCAAAGTTGCCTGTGCCGTTCCGGCACTCAGTAAACAAAAGAAGTTTAAGCGTTGCTTTGTTTGTGGCGGTGCGTTGAACCAGGGAACCCAGCGTTTATCGCCCAGCAAATCCTGCCGGATGCCGATTCCATATTCGGGGATCAGTTTCCGGTAATTGGTTCCATACCATGTAAACTTTAAATTGAAGGCTTCATCCAGCGGATAAAAATATTGATGCGGCGCCGGGAATATGGCAAGAGTTCCTTCTTTTCCTTCGCCTAAAATAGTCCGGTATTTAACTGCAACCGGTTTTCCGGTATCAGCGGGGTTTGGTACTGCCGATCGTAAATTATTTTCGGTATCTGACCAGGCAATATTTTTCCAGCCGGGACTTGACTGAACCAGGCCCGCATCATAAATAATCGCTGTTGAATCTTTTTCTGTACTCATTACAGCCGCAATATTGATCAGTGGCGAGCCCCGGTACATTGTAATCTCAAGCGTTCCGGTAAAATCGCCCGCCTTCAGTGAGGATATCGAAACCACTGTTCTCGAACCTTCCGTCCGGACGCTGGCCGCTGTTTTATCCATTGTTACCGTATACGCCTGCTGCGGACCGGTAGATGTTTTATCGAAGAAGATATTCCAGCCGTTTTGTGAAATCAGGTCTCTTTTACCAACCGTTAACACAAAGGCCGGATTCAGATCCGTGCTGATTTCTTTAAACTTTCCTTTTTCAGACACGGAAAGACTTCTGATCAGGGCGGCTGACTTTTCAAGATTCAATACAATCCGGCCTTTTTCCGTTTTGCTAACCGGCCACCGAAGATCAAGGTTATTCTTATCAACCGAAACCGAAGTTCCGCTTCTTTTGTTAAACGACTTCAGATCCACGGGGGTTTGCGACTGAGTGCCGAAGTAAAAAAGAACAAATAAGAAGATCAGGTTTGTTTTCATATGCTACTGTTTCAGAATGCTGCTTAACCAATATTTACCACCAGGCTGCGGAATAAAAGAATAGGCCACCAAGATAAAGTTCCTTCTTTGATGGCCTAACAGGATTGTAACCAAAACAAATCAGTATTCGAGCTTAACAACGGAAGAAAAGATCCGGTCTTCCACATCAACCATTTTAACTCCGATCCTGGCGAACACATAGTTCTGAGTAGGAGTAATATTGGGAATATCAACTGATAAGCTGATATTATTCATGCTTTGCAGATCCACGCCGGCGATTTCGGTACGTCCGATATTATCTGAAGCCGAAACGAAAGCGGTTTTATTGATATAGAGGTTTACATTCTCTATATTTTTTCCATTGGCATCGGTAATGATCTTTTCGAGGTTGAATGTGGCACTCACCTTATTATTGGCGGAACTGATCTGGGGTGAACGAATCATATAATAAGGAGTTACTTCAATATCCAATTCCTTGTTTCCACTCATTACAATGGATAAAGAATCGGATTTCCCCCCTGTTTGCGGCCAGAGAAATGGACCCTGACCGGGACGAACAACCAGTTTATAATCGCCGTTGAAAAGGAGGTGTGAATATGACCCGTCTTGCGCGAACGTTCCGTTAATAGGAGTAACAAGCCCGAATCCGTACTGGTAAAGTTCAAATGGAACGCGGTCATGTTCCACTTCCACCGGCTGCCCGTTATGCATTAACCTTCCGCTTAACTTTGATGTGGGCGCATCGTAGTTGTCTTTTTTACAGGATACAGCTAAACCGCCGACCACCATTAACAGAAAGATATATTTGAAATTCTTCATATCGATTATTTGAGAATTAACTTTATTGGTTTGGCTGACGTACCAGTTTTGGATTATTAGCAAGTATGGTAGAATTGATTTCAGAATAGTAATTCCCCATCTGGAATCGCTCGGAGCCGGATACAATGCTGTTTTTTACGATCCGGAAAATGTATTTGCCATGGTCGGCATTTCCGGGGTTATGCACTTTGTAGGGCCACAATGCAAAAGGCTGGGTATTGCGTTTTCTTGCATTGCCGATATTCTGTACCAGTTCTGCTTCGGTCATCTGGTTGCCATCCCATACTATATGAGCCAGTCTCCATCTTTTCAAATCGAACAAACGGTGACCTTCAAACGCTAATTCAACGCGGCGCTCGTTTACGATCCGGTCGATTGTAACCTGTGCTGGTGTCAATGGCGTTGGGAATCCGGCGCGGTTACGAACCTGGTTAAGATACCCGGCGGCAACATCTGTTTGTCCCAATTCAAATGCCGCTTCAGCCGCATTCAGCAGAACTTCTGCATAACGGTAGCGGATCCAGGGCACTTCACTTCCGGTACCTCTTGAACCACTTCCCACCGCAGGGTCAACGAACTTGCGAATATAGAAACCGCTCTGTGCGGAATATTCGATGGCATTGATGGGTCCATCCTGTCCAACCAGCTGAACATCACCCGTAACTCCGGGAAGCTGGCCTAAAAATCCGCGGGATGGTCCGCTGACAATTGTGCCGTTTCCAAGAATATAACCGGCGAAAATATCAACAGGCCTGTTTTTACCCAATGAACCAGGAACCACCACGGTACCTTCAAGCCTTGGATCGCGGTTTGCGAACAGGTCGATCGGGTTTTGGTACGCCGTTGGATTCTGATTGGTTCCGATTGGCAACGGAGCAAAGGTATTGTCCAGTTTTTCAAAAGTCTGTATGAAGTTTACAGAAGGATTGATTCTTCCGCCTTCCACTTCCTCCGCTCCGTAGATGGGCTGATTTTGAATGGTGAACCCATGGGTTTTACCACTACGCACTTTATAGTCTTCAATCCAGATCACTTCCGGGTTTCCGGCTTTGTCGGCATTGTCAACAAAAAGGTTGGCGTAATTCTGTGATTTGTTTGTAGGGAATTTATTATATAACGCATATGCACCAGCGCTTCCGTTAATGATCTGGATAGCTGCATCCAGCGCTTTCTGATAATAGGCAGTGGCCATGTTTGCAGGTATTCCCACTTCTCCTCCCGGCAGTGTTACCTGAGGGGTGGTTACTCCGTATTTCGCAATCGATCCGGCATATAAAGCCGCACGGGTTTCCATTGCAAGCGCGAGGCCCCGTGTAGCCCGGTCTTTAACCCGCTCAGAAGCCGGCAGATCGTTGCGGATTGCCTGCAGTTCGCTGATTACAAAATCATACACTTCCGATTCTTTGGCTCTCGGATATTGCAGGTACGAAGCATCGCCGCTATAATCGTACAAAAGAGACTGGGTTATCAATGGAACCCCGCCCATTCTTTTTACCATTTCAAAATAATGGCTGGCGCGAAGAAAACGGCCTTCTGCAATGAAGCGAGCTTTATCCGCTTCTGATAAAGCGGTGGCGGCCGTTGCTCTTTCAATATTAAGATTGATCTCCCGGATATAACCGTAATCCCAGTTGGCCCATTCGCCAAATCCCCATCCGTTTCGTTGTACGCTTACATGTCCGAAAGTGGAGGGAACCGCTTCACCCAATCCTACAAAACTTTCCCAACCATTTTTAAAGGCAGTGATATCTACCTGCCGGTTATAAAGATCGGCAACAATAGAAACCACCTGTGCAGGGTCGGAAAATGATTGTTCATTAGTCAATATTGAAAAGGGCGTAACATTTAAAAACTCGCTATCCTTTTTACATCCCGTCAATCCAAGCAGAACGGTTAATGATGTGATGATTAAGATCTTTTTCATTATATGCTGATATAGGATGATTAAAAAGTAAGATTTACACCAACGTTTACATTACGCATCTGCGGGAACTGCAAACCATTAGCTTCCTGAATCTCCGGATCTATGTCGAACTGTTTCACGTTATCGATGGAGAACAGATTATAGGCATTGATATAAAACCGTGCGCGGTTGATCCGGATCCTTTCCATGATTCGGGATGGAACGGTATAACCCAACTGGATCGTTCTGGCCCGGATGTATTTTACATTGTGCGCCCAGAAAGTAGAGGTGCGGTTGTTATTGCTATGGCCGCCCTGGTTGAACCTGTTTGGCGGATACTTGCCCGCGATCCAGGGGCTGTTCAGATCGTACATGTCCTCCCGATGCCATCTGTCGCGGAAGATCTGGTTCAGGTTACCGCCGTTCTGGAATGCCCAGCGGGTTTCCCAGTTTTGAAACCAGGTATAGCCCGCGCCGCCGGAAAAGTCGGCATTGAAATCAAAAGCGCGGAAAGTAAGTCCAAGGCTGAACCCAAAGTTCAGGTTTGGCAGAGGACCACCAAATCCAATCGGACGCTCATCGAGATCGCTGATTTTACCGTCGCCATTATAATCCTTATAGATCAGGTCGCCCCGTAACAAGGTTCTGTTACCCTGACCATCTATATTTACGGGATAGTTGTTGATTTGTTCCTGTGATTCAAACTGTCCCTCTATTTCATAGCCCCAGTCGATCCGCAGGTAACGGTCTTCCCGGCTGTTCCGGTATTTATCGAGCGAGTTACCAAAACGGGGTTTGTACGATTCAAGGAATTTAGACCGGGAATAGGAAAGGTTAACACCTACATTAAAGTTTAGTTCACCTTTTTTACCATTGTAATAAATGGCGCCTTCCTGTCCAAACTGTGCATCACTTTCAATGTTTTCCGGAGGCAGGGTATAACCCAGCTCACTTGGAAGCAGCACATCATATTTCAGCGCTCTCAGGCCGGTACGTTTGCGGTAGAAGTAGTCAAATGAACCGGTGATCTTTCCGTTGAACATACTGAAGTCGAGACCGATATCGGTGATGGTACTTTTAAACCAGCTTACGTTGCGGATCGGTAATCCACGGTCTCTGGATACCACCAGCGGCTGTCCATTGATGATAGATACCCCGTTCAACCCATATTGATACCCTTCGAGGTAAGAGAACTGGGTAAGACCTACGTTATCATCTCCCAGGGTTCCGTAAGAGGCGCGAAGTTTCAGATCATTCAGATGACCACCAAGCGCATTATCCATAAAACGTTCATTGGTCAGTCTCCAGCCTACGGAAGCGGCGGGGAAATAACCCACACGTTTATCCGGCGCGAAGATGTGCGATGCATCGCGGCGTGCTGACACTTCGAAATAATATTTGTTTGCGTAGTTGTAGTTAAGACGGCCAATATAACCAATCCGGGCTTCACGATCTTCTGAATCATTATAATCTGCCAGGGTTGGGAAATAGATCAGTGGCAATGCATTGGAGGCAGGGATCGAACGAACCCAGTTGCGGCGGCGCTGATTACTGATCCGCTCGGCTACCACTGTACCACCCACCGTATGTTCGCCAAATGAATTATTATAATTTAACTGAGCCTGTGTGGTTACATTGATCTGTTTGATTTGTTCTTTTTCTCTCCAGGGGTTTATACTACCACCGGTATGCCTGTACTCTTCGGTATCGGGATTGTAGGTGTAGGTTTTGTACGTGTACTCCTGGTTATTATACAGGTTGTCGGCAATATAATAGGAGTAAACGCCTCTTGCAGATAAACCGGTGATGCCCGGGATCTGCCATTCCGCATCGGCATTCACCTGCAGTACTCTCCATTCATTTACATATTTCCCTGCATGCTTATAATTGATAAAACCCCAGTTGGCATCATTCTGACCAATTGTGTTCAGATAGTCGGGATTATCGTTTGCATATGGACGTTCGGTCGGCAAATTCCGTAATACGGCAAAACGGGGCAGCCAGTAATCATCACCACCCGGAACCCCCGGATTGGTACGAACTTCCTGACGGCCGTTTACCTGCACGCCTAATTTCAGGCTTTTGGTAACCTTTGCAT
>JAEZAY010000197.1 GCA_023427575.1 Bacteroidota bacterium
GGTGATCGGCATGGGAATCTTCCGCGCACCGGTAAATGTGGCGAGGGAAGCGCTTTCAGTGGAAATGTTTTTCCTGGCCTGGGTGATCGGCGGAATTGTGGCTTTGAGCGGTGCGCTCACCTACGCCGAAATCGGTTCGCGCTACCCGGTGACCGGCGGCTACTATAAAATTTTTTCAGTTTGTTATCATCCTTCCGTCGCCTTTGCCATCAATTGCATTATCCTGGTATCAAATGCCGCCTCTTTGGCCGGTGTGGCCCTGATCGGTTCAGAGTACCTCACCAATATTCTGTTCGTTGATCATCCGGATACGCCAACGATTAAACTGATAATTTCTGCCATTGCCATTGTTGTTTTTTATGGCGTTAATCTGCTGGGCCTGCGGATGACTAAAAGAGCGCAGAATGTGTTAACCATTATTAAGATCGGTATGGTGCTGATGTTGATCAGCGCGCTTTTTACCGGCAAACACGCCGCCTCTTTCCAGGTGATTGAACCTGTTAGCGGCGATTTTTCGATTGCCGCCTTTCTGAAAGCCCTGGGCGTTTGCCTGGTGGCCGTCAGCTTTACCTGGGGTGGTTATCAGCAAACCATCAATTTTGGCGGTGAAGTGAAAAATGCGCCGAAGACCATGCCCCGCGGGATTTTCCTCGGCATCATTGTGATCCTGATTCTTTATATGCTGATCAATTACGCCTATTATAAGGTGATTGGATTTAACGAGCTGAAGCAGGCGGAATCCATTGCGGCCATCCTGGCGGGAGCGATATTCGGCGAAAAAGGATTTACGATCCTGTCCATCCTCTTATTTCTTTCCGTACTTGCCTACGTGAATGTGCAGCTTATGAGCAATCCGAGGGTAATGTATGCCATGAGTGAAGAGGGTGTTCTGCCGGCGGTTTTCAAGAAAAAATCCTCCAAAACGCAGGTGCTGGTAATTTCACTCACTACCTACGCCGCGCTTTGCATTGTAACCTTGTTTTACGCAAAAACATTCGACGAAATTCTGAACCATACCATTTTCCTTGATAGCATCGGCATGGCCACATCGGGAGCTACCATTTTTATTCTGCGAAAGCGAACACGGCACCTGAACAGCGAATCAGTGTATAAAATGAAGCTTTACCCCCTGCTGCCGATCATATTTATAGGAACCTATCTTCTGGTGGGGGCAAGCATTGCCATTAATACTCCAAAGGCCGCGGGGGTAAGCATGCTGATATTTTCAGCTTTCTTTATCTTGTACTTTATCCTGAAAAGACGTACTCCAAACCAGGAAAGCATTTAATTATGTCTGATATCAACCGCAATAATCAGGGCGATAAGGAATATGATGATCTCTCTTATATTCTGAATGAACTGGGAGAAGATCGCGACCAGTATTTTCGCGCCGTGGCGCCGCCCATCATGCAGACAAGCAATTTTGCTTTTGAAAAAGTGGATGACCTGCGAAAGGTTTTTGAAGATGAATACAGTGATTTTTTATACAGCCGTGGCCTGAACCCAACGGCCGAAATTCTGCGAAAAAAACTGGCTGCTCTGGATGGTGCCGAAGACTGCCTGCTTTTTAACAGCGGGGCCTCCGCCATCTTCGCTTCCGTATTTGGAAATGTAAAAGCCGGCGATCACATCGTATCGGTGGAAAAACCCTATACCTGGGCCAGTAAAATGTTCGACAATGTATTGCCCCGGTTTGGGATCACTACAACGTATGTTGATGGACGTTATATCGAAGAATTTGAGCGTGCCATTCTTCCCGCCACAAGGATCATCTACCTGGAATCGCCCAATAGCTGGGATTTCGGGATCCAGGATCTAAGGGCCGTGGCCGAACTGGCTAAAGCGGAGGAAATTCTGACTATTTGCGATAACAGCTATTGCTCACCCATTTACCAGCGCCCCATAGAAATGGGGATTGATATGGTGCTTCAGTCGGCTACTAAATATATCGGCGGTCATAGCGATGTGGTAGGAGGGGTGCTGACGGGAAAATATGCGATGATGAAGCGGATTTATGACAGCGAGTTGCTGAATATGGGAAATGGGATCTCGCCCTTCAATGCCTGGCTTCTGATTCGTGGGATCCGAACCCTGCCTTCAAGGCTTGACCGGATCAGCAAAACAACCGCTGCCGTGATCGACTTTCTGAATAACGATTCCCGTATAGAAAAGATTTTATACCCCCTGCATCCGGATTTTGATCAGTATGAACTGGCCAGCCGCCAGATGAAGGGCGCCGGCGGATTGTTCACTGTTATTTTAAATGCAGATAAGATTGCTTCCATTGTAACTTTTTGCGAAAGTCTGCAACATATTTTAATGGCGGTTAGCTGGGGAGGTTATGAAAGCCTGGTAATTCCCCGCTGCGCGTCCATCAATCCCGATGATTTTGATGCCACTGATCCGCGGCATCGCATGATCCGGTTTTATATTGGACTGGAAGACGCTGATTACCTGATTGCCGATATCAAACAGGCTTTGGATAAAATGCAGTAAAGAATGATCAAAAACTGAATCAAAACCCGCGGAAACCTTCGGTTGTTTCCGTAATGGCGAAAGCTGAAGAATGGAAAATGCTAAACTGAAGGAAGACCGGCTTCCGGATTTCCGGGAGGAAAATGAAAAAATTCCCAGGTTCACTAAGGAAGTAAATGCCTGTTTGTGCCGCCGCTTATCAAAAAAAATCTGAGACCCCTGACTTTACAACTATTTTTGTTATGACCATGAGAAAAAGACTACTGATTACACTATTGCTCGGCGCTGTTCTGAATACAATGGGTCAGGAAAAATGGACCCTGAAAAGAGCGGTTGAATATGCCCTTCAGAATAATATTTCGGTTAAGCAGGCGGATATTGAATCCCGGCTGGCCAATCTCACTTTGAACCAGAGCCGGCTGGCGAAACTGCCGAATCTGAATGTCAGCAATTCCTCCGGCGTAAACTTTGGCCGATCCATCGATCCTACCACTAACCAGTTTACCACCACGCAGTTATTATCAACCAGTTTCACGTTAAGTTCGGGCGTTACGGTGTTTAATTTTTTTAGCCTGAAACATAACCTGGAAGGGAACCGGTTTCTGAGCGAAGCCTCCAAAGCAAACATTGAAAGAGTTAAAAACGATGTGGCCATCAATGTGGCTACATCTTATATCCTTGTACTGGTAGCGCAGGAGCAGGAAAGAATTGCCAATGTGGCCATCGAACAATCGTTGCAGAATATCGATAATACCAGCAAGCGGGTGGAAGCTGGGGCATTGCCCGAACTGAACCTGGCCGAAATCGAAACCCAGCTGGCAATTGACAGCACTACCCTTATAACAGCTCAGCAAAGCGTTCAGACAAATCTCCTTCAGTTGAAAGCGATTTTGAATCTGGACGCTTCTACGCCCTTTGAACTGGAAATACCCGGCCTGAACGAAATTCCAACCGTACCCCTGGGTCAGCTCGATCCGGAATATGTGTACACGGTTGCCGTGGTAAATCTGCCGCAGCAAAAAATGAACGACCTGCGCATCAAAGCGAATGAGAGTTTCGTTAAAGCGGCAAGAGGACAAATGTATCCTACCATCAGCGCATGCGGGGGGATGGGATCACAATACTCCAGTGCAGAATTTCCACGTCCGGGCCAGCCGGTATCAACCGGTCAGTTTCAGCAAACGCCCGCGAAAGTGACTGTAAACGGCGTTGATTATTTTGTGAATACGCCCATCATTAACACGCCCATTTTCGCATACCGCGATCCCTTTGGATTACAGATCAGCGATAACTTTCGTCAGAACCTCGGGTTCCAGGTGAATATTCCCATCTTCAATAACGGTCAGGCAAGAACGCAGTGGCAGCGAAGCAAACTATTTGTTTCACAGTCGGAACTTCAGAAAGACCAGGACCTGATACTGTTGAAGCAGAACATCTATTCAGCATATAACGATGCCCGGGCGGCATTGCAGAAATTCAATGCCGGTATGAAAAGAGTGGAAACGGCGGAAAAAGCCTATAATTTTGCACAAAAAAGATATGAACTTGGATTATTGTCTTCAATAGATCTGCTTACAAATCAGAACAATCTTACCAGATCAAGGCTGGAACTGGCGCAGGCTCATGTAGACTATATCTTTCGGTTAAAATTACTTGAATTCTATAAAGGTGAAGGGATAACACTTCAGTAAGAATTCCCGCTTCAAAAAATACTAGTTTCACAACTTATAAACCCCCTGGCATGAATAAAAAGCTTCTCTGGATTATAATTGGTCTTGTTGTTCTGATCCTTGTTCTGATTTTGCTGAAAAAATCCGGTGCAATAGGTAAAGACGAAGGCATACGGGTGGCTACGGAAAAAGTAACCAGAAGAACCATAATAGAAACCGTAAATGCCAGCGGAAAAATTTACCCTGAAATAGAGGTGAAGGTAAGCCCGGATGTATCCGGTGAAATTGTGGAACTGGTTGTTACCGAGGGCGACAGTGTTCGCAGGGGCCAGGTTCTGGCACGGATCTATGCAGATATCTATACCTCACAGCGCGATCAGGCGGCGGCCGTGGTTAGTCAGCAGCAAGCCAGTGTGGAAAATAACCGGGCTCAACTCGCCAGTCTTGAATCCGCGCTTGATCTTGCTAAAAAAACGTTCGAAAGGCAAAAGCAACTATTGGATGAAAAGGTGATTTCGCGTGCAGAATTTGAACAGGCAGAAAATACCTACCGTTCGGCCCAGGCAAATTACAATGCCGCCGTGCAGGGAATCAAAAGTGGCGAAGCGGGTGTAGCCAGTGCCAGAGCCAGTTTGGAAAGAGCTTTTAAAGACCTGACGCGTACGGTGGTGGTTGCCCCCATGGATGGCGTCATCTCCCTTTTAAGTGTGAAAAAAGGCGAACGCGTAGTAGGCAGTTCGATGATGGCGGGAACAGAAATGATGCGCATTGCAGATATGAGCAAAATTGAAGTACGGGTGGAAGTGGGTGAGAACGATATTCCAAAAGTGCATTTGGGTGATTCGGCCATTGTTCAGGTGGATGCATACAGCAACCGCAAATTCCGCGGCATTGTTACCCAGATCGCGAGCAGCAGTGCAACGGCAGGGTCGGCTACGCCGGTAACCACCAACGATGTAACCAATTATATGGTGTATATCCGCCTGCTGCCAGAATCGTATCAGGATCTGATTGATCCGGACAGGCCAAAGAGCTTTCCTTTCCGTCCGGGTATGACAGCCAGTGCCGATATCCAAACCAAAACCCGTCCGAATGTACTGGCAGTAGCGATCAATGCGGTAACTACCCGGGAAAAAGGAACGGATTCCGTTGCGGTGAAAGCAGAGAAGCGGGAGGAAGCCGGTCTTCAAACAGAAGAAAGCAGCGGGATCGGATCCGATCTGGACGAAGTGGTTTTCGTACGCCAGGCGGATGGATCGGTTAAAAAGGTGAAAGTTAAAACCGCCGTACAGGATATCAATCATATTGAAGTAACGGATGGTCTGAAGGAGGGCGATGAAGTGGTGGTTGCGCCGTATAATATTATCAGTAAGATGCTGAAAGATGGGTCCAAAGTGGTTGTGGTGGAAAGGGATAAGCTTTTTGAAGTGAAGGAATAACGTTCACTGGTATCCGTTGATGCCTTGTTTCAGTACTTTTGGCAAAATCTCGGAGCATGCGTATTGGAATTATTGGCAGCGGTACATGGGCAACAGCATTGGCAAAAATTGTTACCGATAATGGAAACACGCTCCGCTGGTGGATCCGGTCGCAGGAAATGATCGACTATATCAGGGCCCGAAGTCATAATCCCAAATACCTTAGCTCGGTTCACTTTAATGCATCGAATCTAAAAATGTCGGCCGACATAAATGCCGTGATTGATGATTCCGATTTTGTCATCATCTGCATCCCATCGGCCTTTTTTTTGGAAAGTATTACGGATCTGCGATCGGGAGTGTTTGAAAACAAAAAACTGATTTCCGCGGTAAAGGGAATTCTTCCGGAAAACAATCTTTTGCTGAATGAATACCTGTATCAGCATTACAATGTTTCACTGCACGATTATTTCACGATAATGGGCCCCTGTCATGCGGAAGAAGTGGCCTCTGAAAAACTTTCGTATTTAACTTTTTCGGGACTGGATACGGCGGTGGCCGAACAGATTGCCGGCTTCTTTAAAGTGCCCTATATCACCTCGGTGGTAAATCAGGATGTGATCGGAGTTCAGTATGCGGCCGTTTTAAAAAATATTTATGCACTCGGTGCAGGAATTGCGCATGGACTTGAATACGGGGATAATTTTCTAAGCGTTTTGATTGCCAATTGCGCCGATGAAATGGCAGGGTTTCTCAAAAAAGTGGGGATCCCGCGGATAGAAGTAGGGGTGCACGAAATTGACCAAAACAAGGCACATAAGAAAAGCCCGAATTATGCGGCTTCCGTTTACCTCGGCGATTTGCTGGTTTCCTGTTATTCACTGTTCAGTCGCAACCGTACTTTCGGAAACATGATCGGAAAGGGCTATTC
>JAEZAY010000138.1 GCA_023427575.1 Bacteroidota bacterium
CGGGCTCCGGAATAAATCCTAAAAATTGAAACTCCCGGCTAAATAAAAACAAGTCACAGCTAAAGAATAAAGCCCAGCAGTAGTAGGACTTACGAGCAAAGAATCATTTCCTGGCTCTGGTAACAACTGTTTTTATTTTACGCCGTCCGTTTTCAATTTTCTTAACGGATTTTTTCCGAGGCCCGGAGAATACATCTTACCCGGACACCAATGACAGAATAATCCATGGATGTGGATGTTTTTTTTCCGTAAATTACTTTTCTAAAATAAAAAACATGACCACCCGCCGCGATTTTATAAAACAGGCATCGCTATAGACCGCCGGATTATTTGTTGACAAATCAGATCTTTTCAAAAAGAAAAAAGATCTTGGTTTGCAGCTGTACACAGTACGAAGTGAGGTGAATAAGGAAAAACTGGCGGGCACGCTCAAAGTGGTGGCAGATGCCGGTTATAACCAGGTGGAATTGTATGGTTACAACAACCGCAGTTTCTTTGGACATTCTGTTAAGGAAGTGGCGGCAATGCTTAAAGACAATGGTCTTAAATCACCCAGCGGCCACTATATGTTAAGCGATATGCTATATTCAGACAACTACAATTGGGAGAGCTGGAATAACCTGGTGGAAGATTCCAAAATGCTGGGCCACCAATACATTGTTGTTCCTTATCTTGATGATAAACATCGCAGCACGGACTATTTTAAAAAGCTGGCGGAAATATTAAATAAAGCCGGAGAGATCAGCAAAAAAGCCGGCATGATGGCGGGCTATCATAACCACGATTTTGAATTTAAAGAAGAGAATGGCACCACCGGATGGGAAATTTTATTGAAAGAAACAGATCCCAGGCTGGTTGCACTTGAAATGGATATCTATTGGGTGGCGCATGCCGGTCATGATCCGATCGACTGGTTCACACGCTATCCCGGCCGCTTCGCCATGTGGCATATCAAAGACCTTGCAACCACGCCCGAAAAAAGATCGACCATTGTTGGTACCGGAACGATCGACTGGAAGAAAATTTATGAAAAGCGGAAACTTTCAGGAGCTAAACTAATGTATGTAGAACAGGAGCAATATACCAAACCCGTGTTCGACTGCATTCGTGAAAGTTATAATTACCTCGATAAAAACATTATAAAATAAAACCCTTTTCACTGAAAATGCCGGTCGCGTTCCGGCCATCCTGAACTGAACTTCCGGATTAATCATTCAATAATAAAATAATGACCGACCGTCGCCGATTCATTCAGAACACCGGATTGATAATTGCCGGTTCTACCATCCTTTCTTCGATAAATAACAAGGCATTTGCCATTTTTAAAAGCCGGGTTTCGCCCAGCGATCAAATAAACCTGGGTGCAATCGGAGTGAATGGAATGGGATGGGCGAATGTATTGTCGGCCTTAAAAAATCCGGGCGTTAACCTGGTGGCCATTTGTGATGTAGACAAAAATGTGATTGAAAAGCGAATGGGTGAATTGTCGAAGAAAGACATTGATACCAGCCGGATCAAAACCTATAATGATTACCGTGCGCTTCTTGACGACAAAGACATCCATATTATAATGATCGGAACCCCCGACCACTGGCATGCGTTACAAACGATTCATGCATGTGAAGCCGGCAAGGATGTTTATGTTGAGAAGCCGGTCGGAAATTCAATTGAAGAGTGTCGGGCCATGGTTGGTGCGCAGCAAAAATACAACCGGGTTGTTCAGGCTGGTCAATGGCAGCGGAGCCAGAAACATTTCCGGGATGCCGTGGATTTCATCAATACAGGCCAGCTTGGAAATATCCGCACCGTGAAAGTATGGTGTTACCAGGGCTGGATGAAACCGGGGCCGAAGGTGCCTGATACCGCCGTACCGGCGGGAGTAGATTATAAAATGTGGCTGGGGCCGGCTGCTGAAAGAAACTTTAATCCAAGCCGCTTTCATTTCAACTTCCGGTGGTTTTGGGATTATGCCGGAGGCCTGATGACCGACTGGGGCGTTCACCTGATGGATTATGCCATTTTTGGAATGAATGCCAGCGTTCCGAAATCGGTGTCCGCTCTGGGTGGGAACTTCGCCTATCCGGAATTGTTACAGGAAACCCCTGATACCATGGGCGCCCTCTATGAATTCGAGAACTTTAATCTGATCTGGGATCATGCCATGGGTATTGACAACGGGCTTTTTAACCGTGATCATGGGATTGCTTTTATCGGCAACAATGGAACGCTGGCCCTCGACCGGGGCGGATGGGAAGTGATTGAAGAAAAAAGGAGCGATAAAAAAGTAAAGGTAGAACGGAAGCAGCCTTCTGAAAACGGCCTGGACGCACACTGGAAAAACTTTCTGGAGGCAGTAAAAACACGCAAGCCGGAAATGCTAAATTGTTCTATCCAAACCGGCGCACATATAGCAACCGTTTGTCAGCTTGGTAATATTGCATTCAGAACCCAGCAAAAGCTGGTTTGGGACAAAGAAAAGCAGCGCTTCACCGATAACAAAGTGAACAAGGATTACCTGATGGCCAAATATCATAACGGATACAAACTGCCGAAGCTGTAGATAATTTTATTTTATCTATTACAATCCAAAGAGATTATTTTATAAAAGAACACCCCGGCTAACCGGGGTGTTCTTTTATTCTACTATAAGTTCAAAATTAAAGCTTCCTGATTTTCAGGTTTCGATACCAAACCGGATCTCCGTGATCCTGCAAAGCGATTCTGCCATTTTTAAATGTTCCGAATGCGGGCATGTCCTTAAACTTACTTCCGGCAATCATTGCGCGCCAGTTATCGTCCCATAAAGTAGTTTTTAATACGGAGCTTCCATTCAACCGGAATTCCAGCGCGCCTTTATTGGAAATGATTTCCACCAGATTCCATTCTCCCGCCGGTTTTACCGTTTCGGGATGGGAGGAAATAAGATCATACAAATCGCCCGCCCGGTGTTTAATGATTTTCGCATCTTTATGCGCGTTATTATCAAGCACCTGCATTTCCGGCCCGGTATAATAGGTTCTTTCGAATTGAGGCTCTTCTTTTACATAAAACATGACTCCGCTATTGCCGGCAGAATCCAGTTTCCATTCAAGCTGTAGATGGAAATTTTCATATTCTTCATCGGTTACGATATCGCCACCACCAACCACTTTCCCGTCCTGCTTCTGTGCCGGATCAAGATATAACAATCCGTCTTTCACTTTCCAGGCAGAGCCGTCGGTGGTTTTGTTATACACATGCCAGCCATTTTTTGATTCGCCATCAAAAAGCAATTTCCAGCCTTCAGTCTCTTCCTCCGCGGTAAGCGTATTCATAGAAGATGATGTATTTTCTACATTTCTGTTTTCTGATTCTGCATTCTGAGCTGATTCCTCGCGGCCTGATTCACAGGAAGCAAGGATGCCGGCAGCGAATATCAGCGGCAAAAAGCGGTTAACCATCGACCCTTAAAGATTTTTGATTTTGATGTTTCTGAACCATACCGGATCGCCATGATCCTGAAGCGCCAGTTTGCCTTTGCTGTAAGTTCCAAACTCGGGCAGGGTTTTAAATTTGCTTTTTTCAATCAAAGCCTTCCAGTTATCATCCCATTGTTTGGTAGATACCACCTTTGTTCCGTTCAGATACAAATCGAGCTGATCGCCTTTCGATACGATTTCGAGCAGATTCCATTCACCCACCGGCTTTACCGTTTCAGGGCTCGCGCTGATCAGATCATACAGGTCGCCGGCGCGATGTGTTTTAATTTTCGCATCGGGGTGACCGTTATTATCAAGGATTTGCATTTCCGGACCGGTTAGCCAGGGCCAGCGGTACTTTGGATCTTCTTTAGCCTGGAATACAACGCCGCTGTTTCCATTGGCAGCCAGTTTCCATTCCAGTTTAAAATGAAAGTTCTCGAATTCTTCTTCCGTAATGATATCTCCGCCGCCGGCGTTGTTCGGCCCTTTGGCCGAAGGATCAAGATGCAAAAGGCCATCTGTAACCTTCCAGGCAGATCCATCCGTTTTATTATTGAACACATGCCAGCCGTTTTTGGTATGGCCATCGAACAATAATCGCCAGCCCTCTTTCTTTTCTTTTTTGGTCAAAGTGTTGATCGCGCCACCGGAATCAGCAGCCTGCTTCGACACGCTACAGCTAATGAACAGGCATGCCGAAACAGCCAGTAAAAACAATTTTTTCATTCAGAATAATTTCTTCTTAAATAATAAAAAAGAATCGCCCGCTTTTAAGGCGTTGGCCGGTTAATACTATCTGTTCTTTAGAGAAAGAATATAGTTCACCATTTCACGTGCGTCCTGTTCAGGCAGATCCGGATGCGGGGTCATGGGAACAGCACCCCAGTTGCCCGCGCCGCCATGAATAATTTTCGAGATCAGGGTGTCTACAATTGCCGGACTGTTCTCGTATTTTTTGGCCACATCCACATATGCAGGTCCGATGCCTTTTTTATCGATCGCATGACAGGTAGTACAATCGCTGGAACCAATTAATTCCAGGCCACGGGTGCTGGATGCCGCTGCATCCGGAGTTTCGGCTGCCGGTGTTTCAGCAGGAGTTTGCGTATCCGCTGCTTTGTCTTCTGCTCCGGATCCACACGCAAATATGAACGCGCTAATTCCTAAAATCAAAAACAACTTTTTCATTCTATTCATTTTTATTCTTAAAAAATAATAACTGGCAAGTTAGTCTAAACCCAGAACCGATTTATTAAAATTTTCATCGCTTCCGGTGCCTGCAAAATCATCAAATGCTTTTTCAGTAACGCGGATAATATGATCGTTTATAAAAATCGCGCCTTCCTTTGCTCCGTCTTCCGGATGTTTGATGGCACATTCCCATTCCATTACGGCCCAGCCTTCAAATCCGTAAGCCGTCAGTTTGCTAAAAACAGATTTGAAATCAACCTGCCCGTCGCCCAAAGACCGGAACCGGCCAGCGCGGTTGATCCATGACTGGTAACCGCCGTAAACGCCCTGTTTTCCCGTAGGATTAAATTCGGCATCCTTAACATGGAACATGCGGATTCTTTCATGGTAATGGTCGATGTATTGAAGATAATCGAGGCATTGAAGCACAAAATGACTTGGGTCGTATAACAAACAGGCGCGGGGATGGTTATTTGTGTGCTCGAGGAACATCTCATATGAAATTCCATCATGAAGATCTTCGCCGGGATGAATCTCGTAACAAAGATCTACGCCATTTTCATCAAAAGCATTCAGGATCGGCAGCCAGCGATTGGCCAGCTCTTTAAACCCGGTTTCCACCAAACCCGCCGGACGCTGTGGCCATGGATAAACCGTTTGCCAAAGAAGCGCGCCACTGAATGTTGCATGGGCATTCAGGCCTAAATGCTGCGAAGCTTTTGCAGCATATTTCAATTGCTGAACCGCCCATTCCTGCCGGGCCCTGGGGTTGTTATGAACCGAAGCCGGCGCAAAACCATCAAAAAGTTTATCATAGGCAGGATGAACCGCTACCAGTTGTCCCTGCAAATGCGTAGATAATTCGGTGATCTCCATTCCGGCTTCCTGTACGATCCCTTTTACCTCATCGGCATATGTTTTACTTTCCGCCGCTTTTTGCAGATCGATGCAACGGGGATCCCAGGTGGGTATCTGAACACCCTTAAAACCGAGTTCTTTCGCCCATTTGCAAATGGTTGAAAGCTCATTGAAGGGAGCGGCTTCACCCAAAAACTGGGCGAGAAAAATTCCGGGTCCTTTTATTGTTTTCATTAATAATAACAACTTTTAAACTACTGAACAGATTGGATTTCCGATTCCGGGTGAACCTTACGCTCCGGACCATCTACCCGATTATATAATTCTGGTAAAAGATGGCTAATCTAGACTTTGTATTCAGTCCATTTGGTTTCTGAATGAGCCGATTCAACCACATTATCTACGAAGGCCATTCCCCGAACTCCTTCATCCACGCGGGGAAAATCCAGCATTTCCGGACCCGGTTCGGTACCGGAGATTTTCGCTGAAAGCGTGAGCGCAAAATTGCGGTAGATATTACCGAATGCTTCCAGGTATCCTTCGGGATGCCCGCCCGGAGTGCGGCAGTTTTTCCAGGCAAATTCAGAAAGACGGTCGCCATAATTCGCTCCCGCACGAAGAATCTGCGCCGGCTGATCCTGCCATTTTACAAGCAGGGTATTGGGTTCCTGCTGCACCCATTCAATTCCACCCTTTTCGCCATACACTCTTATTTTTAGCGCGTTCTCTTCACCCGCTGCTACCTGCGAAGCCATCAGCACACCGGATGCCCCATTATCAAATTTCAATAATACGTTACCGTCATCGTCCAGAGCACGGCCTTCCACCACCACGTTTAAATCTGCACAGAGATGGGTAATTTTTAAGCCGGTGATATATTCAGCCAAATGCGCCGAATGGGTTCCGATATCGCCCATACAACCGCTTTTCCCGCTTTTTTTCGGATCAGTTCTCCAGGCAGCGCCGGCATTACCTTCTCTTTCAGTAAGTCTACTGAGCCATCCCTGCGGATATTCAACCCATACCTTACGGATCTTTCCAAGGGCACCGCCCTGTATCATTGCTTTCGCCTGTTTAACCATCGGGTATCCGGAATAGGTATGTGTCAGACAAAGCAGCAAGCCTGTTTCCTCCACCTTTTTCTGAAGCTGTTTGGCTTCATCCAGCGTGAAGGTCATGGGCTTTTCAATCACTACATGAAACCCATGTTCCAGTGCCATCATTGCCGGTGCAAAATGCGCGAAGTTTGGAGTAACCACCGTAACAAAATCCATCCGCTGATCGGCAGGAAGCGCGGCTTCCTTACTGATCATCTCATCGTAAGTGAGATACGTGCGGCTTTCGGGAAGAAATAATGATTTTGCCGAATCCCGGGCGATATCGGGGTTGATACTTAAGGCTCCGCAGGACAATTCAATAAGACCATCCATATTCGCTGCTATCCGGTGAACGGCGCCGATGAAAGCATCTTTGCCTCCACCCACCATTCCCATTCGTAATTTTCTGTTCATGTCAAAAATTGATTAGAAAGATTTATAGAAGAATGCGCTTTAAAAATAAAACAATTACATTTACGAACGTATTTTTAAATTCTGTTTAGACGGTATCCGAAGGGATCTATTAGGAACAGATTTCACTAAACCCTGAAGCAGCATACCCCGATGCAGAAAACTATAATTCCATTTATACCTGAAAATTGACGTGTTTTACCAACATGTTTCCTCTTAATTAAACAAACCAAACTGCTTTGCCATGTCCGCGACGATTCAACGCAACAAACTTTTTGTAGCAAGTTGTTTAGCACTGTTAGTAACTTCTCTTTCTTTTGGGATCCGGGCCGGATTATTGAGCCAGTGGGGCGATGAATTTGATTTATCCGCAGCCCAGCTTGGGGTAATTGCCGCTACAGCATTCTGGGGATTTCCGCTGGCCGTGATCATTGGCGGAATGGTTGTAGATGTGATCGGGATGAAAAAATTACTGGTGCTTGCTTTTATCTTCCATCTGGCCGGTATTTTGCTAACCATATTTGCCGGCGGCTACTGGACGCTTTTTCTTTCCACTTTATTAATTGGTATTGCAAACGGTACGGTTGAAGCGGCCTGTAACCCGCTGGTTGCTTCCACATATCCTGAAAATAAAACGACCAAGCTCAACCATTTCCATCTCTGGTTTCCGGGCGGAATCTTCCTGGGCACCCTGCTTGTTTACCTGTACAATAATGCGGGCATCGGCGGATTTAGGGGATTCAGTGCATGGCAGATTCAGGTGGCTGTAATGCTTATTCCCACTGTTATTTACGGGTACCTTTTCTCCAAACTGCGTTTTCCCGTTACCGAACGTGTGGCCGCCGGTGTATCTACCGGAGAAATGTATCGTTCCCTGCTAAATCCTCTTTTCCTTTTTATGATCCTCTGCATGTTCGGAACAGCCATCACCGAATTGTTTACCGGACAGTGGATCGACGTATTACTACGTAATGTTACCGATAACGCAATCCTGGTTCTTACCTTAACCACCGGCATTATGGTAGTGGGACGCGCCTTTGCGGAACCCGTTGTGCATCGCTTTTCTCCACAGGGAGTACTTTTGATCTCTGCCATCATCGCTTCTATCGGCTTGTATATGCTGGGAAACTCAGATGGAAATACCCTGTTCATCGGCGCCCTTATTTTTGGCGGCGGCGTTTGTTATTTCTGGCCAACCATGATTG
>JAEZAY010000142.1 GCA_023427575.1 Bacteroidota bacterium
TAAATCGCCCGCCTCTTTCTGAAAAAACCTTCTACCAAAGCCAGGTATGTGATTCATGTGAATCATAACAAACTGGACAATTCGGTTAAGAACCTGAAATGGGCAACACTGGATGAAATGATCGAACATCAGCAGGAAAGTCCTGCTAAACTGGCTTACAAAAAAGTTCAGGCAAACAGAACCACCGGATTAAAGCTCAATGCCGCCAAAGTAAAAAGCATTAAGCAAACCCTGAATGACAAAAACCGGAGGATCACCATTAAAAAGCTGGCTGAAAAATTCGGAGTCAGTGAAATGACCATGTACAGGATCAAAAGCGGTGAAAACTGGGGCCGGATCCGGTAAGGATGAAGGGATAACCGATTGCCTCTCTGTTCAAACCTTTGAAATTTCCATTTCTTTCTGAACCTGTATGAATGCTGCACCCGAACACGCTTAAATTCATATCCGATCTTACTGCCAACAATAACAAAAACTGGTTTGAGACCAACCGGGCTTCTTATGAATTTGCCCGAACGGATTTTGAAAACCTGATAACGGCAATCCTTGACCGCCATTCCAAAACAGACCCCGACCTTTCGGGATTGATGGCTCGTCAGTGCATATACAGAATTTACCGCCATGTCCGGTTTTCAAACGACAAAACCCCATAAAAACATCATTTCGGCGCCAGCCTCGACCGGGGCGGAAAAAATTCAAAATTTGCAGGTTATTACATTCATCTCGAACCGGGTGGCAAAAGTACCATTGGAGGTGGGCTCTGGCAGCCTATGCCGCCGGAATTAAAAAAACTAAGACAGGAGATTGATTATTGTTACGATGAGTTTCGCTCAATCATCACCGCGAAGAAGTTCAGTCAATATTATGGAGATCTTTACCGTGGCCCCGAAGTTTCACTCGTAAAGCTTCCGCATGGATTTGAAAAGGATAATCCGGCATCTGAATATCTGAAACTGAAAAGCTGGTTTGTGCTTCATTCCATAAACGATGAGGAATGGTTTTCTGAAAAAATCATCGATAAAATCACCGATGTTTTTAAAGCCACTCTTCCCTTTCTGAATTTTATAAACCGGGCACTGGAAGATTAATAAATGTTACCGGATGATAGGGCAATTTCGGTTAGGCATAACCGATCTTTTCATCATCCGGTAACATTATCGCAGCAATCTTATCCGATCAGATGGTTCTGCAAACAATATTCGGCAATCTGAACCGCATTGGTCGCGGCGCCCTTGCGCAGGTTATCGCTCACAATCCACATGTTTAGCGTGTTGGGCTGCGTTTCGTCGATCCGTAAACGACCAACAAATACATCGTCTTTATCATGCGCATCCATCGGCATGGGATATTGAGCTGATTGCGGGTCATCTACCAGAACCACTCCGGGCGATGATTGCAGAATGGCTTTAACATCTTCCAGTTCAAAAGCATTCTCAAATTCCACATTTACGCTTTCACTATGGCCACCCATAACCGGGATCCGCACTGTAGTGGAAGTAACGCGGATGTTCTCATCGCGCATGATCTTTTTTGTTTCAAGCACCATCTTCATCTCTTCCTTCGTGTAGCCGTTGTCGAGAAACACGTCAATTTGCGGGATCACGTTCAGATCGATGGGATATTTATAGGCCATCGGATATTCACCCGCCGAAGCACCGGCCGCTTTCATGCGTTCGCCCATCATCTGGTCTACCGCTTTTTTACCGGTACCGGTTACACTTTGATAGGTAGAAACAACCACTCGTTTTATTTTGTATTTCTTATGTAGTGGATTTAAGGCCACCACCATCTGTATGGTAGAGCAGTTCGGATTGGCAATAATCTTATCCGCTGCGGTGATTGCATCTGCATTGATTTCCGGAACCACCAGCTTTTTGTCTGGATCCATCCGCCAGGCAGAGGAATTGTCGATGACAGTAATGCCTGCCGCTGCAAATTTGGGCGCCCATTCCAGCGATGTGCTTCCTCCGGCGGAAAAGATGGCCACCGCCGGTTTGGCCGCAATGGCATCTTCCATGCTAACCACATTGAACTTCTGTCCTTTAAACTCAATCTGTTTTCCTACAGATCTTTCTGAAGCCACGGGAATTAGTTCTGTAACCGGAAAATTTCGTTCGGCCAGAATCTGTAACATTTTGGTGCCAACCAGTCCGGTGGCCCCAACAACGGCAACTTTCATGTTTCCTCCTTTGATCCTCTTTTTTTGAGGGTTTGGTTGTTAATAGGGATAAAAAAAGCCTTCCCTGTTCAGGAAGGCTTCAGATATTTTACTTATTACAAAATACAGCTAACCTTCCAGTGTTCCGGAATGTTTCTTTGTGCGTTTTGTAATAATTGAAATCCTTGTCATAAGCTTCAAAAATAACGGACAAAACATTGCAGCCCAAATGTTTTTTTCTTTTTGCCGGATGGTATTAACCTCATTGAAGGATTTTTAACAGCCGGTAGATTTGAAATATGAATCTCCGGAGTTCTTTGATTTGCATATTACTGGCTGCAGGCACATATAATACCGCGGCACAGGAAGTATTGCGGTATTCCATATTGATTACAGAGATTTTTCCGGATCCGGCACCTTCAAAAGGTTTGCCTGCGGCTGAATTTATTGAGTTGTATAATGCCGGCATGATACCGGTTGATTTAGCAGGATGGAAAATTTCCGATGAAAACGGCATGGCGCTGATCCGGAATTCATTTCTTTTTATGCCGGGAACTTACCTGATCCTCTGCGCTAATTCAAGCCTGGCTGAATTCAGCGCTTTTGGCCAGGCAATTGGAATTTCGGGTTTTCCTTCTCTCGACAATAACAGCGAAATTCTTTTTGTTTCCGATCCTTCCAACCGGATCATACATTCCATCCATTACAACAAAAACTGGTACCGCAGCCTGCTTAAAGAGGAAGGCGGGTTTAGCTTGGAAATGATTGATCCCGAAAACCCCTGCGCAGGTCAGTCTAACTG
>JAEZAY010000202.1 GCA_023427575.1 Bacteroidota bacterium
CATTTACGATTCCATCCGATCCATAATTTTCCCAAAGCAGGCTTAAATGCTTTGCCTGATCATCCTGGATCCGGTATGTTAAACCATTCATATTTCCGTAGTAAGTTCCATCCTGATCCTGGCTACTTTTCATAAAAAGGATCCATGCAGCAAAACCCATCGCTATCAGCGGTGGAGTACTGTTTTGTTTTTCTGCATAGGTTTTTAATACGGGAAGAATTCTTGCCCTGATCTTTGACGTATACTGAACCGTGATGTTTATCCAGGCATGATTGATGGCAGGATTTCTGAACCGGTCGAGTACGGCATTGCCGAAATCGGCAGCGGCGCCGGAATTTAAGGGATATGGAATGCCGGGACTGATTTCATTGAACATCACATTTTTAATATAGGCCGACAGATCGGGATCCTTCATGGCCGCCCCCACGGTTTCAATCCCGGCCAATACGGCAATTCCGGAGCTCAGGGTATGCGTACCATTCAGCAGCCTCAACTTTAATTCACGGTACACGGTTATATCCGGTTCTATAATCACCCCCGGATCAGCCGCGGCGAATGATAAAACGGATTTCACCTCTTCGTCGCCTTCTATAGCCCATAACCGGTATTCCTCCGACATGATCATCAGATCGTCGGAAAAACCAAGGCCTTCCTCCAGTTCAGCACTCATTGCAGGAGCCGGCTTTCCCGGTACAATACGATCTACCAGGGAATTGCAAAAATGGTTGGCGCCATTCAGCCAGATCAGGAAATCAGTATCGAAATGGTTGAACTCAGCCAGATCGTTTAAAATCAGCTTCAATCTGGTTCCGTTTTCAGGCAACAATTCGGTAGGAATGATAATCAGGCCCGATTCAAAATCACCGCCTGTCCTGATATAACGTTCATGCAAAAACGCCAGTAATTTACCGGGGAAGGATGCAGGAACCCGGTTTAAAACCGGTTCATTCACCAACTGGATGCCGACTTCCGTGGTATTTGAAATAATAATCCTGATCTGCGGATTGGCAGCGCAGTCAAGCAGTTCCTGCCATTGTGAAGAAGCGTTCAGCACCCGGCTGATGGAAGAGTTGATAATATTTTCTTCTATATGAGTATCGCCGGAAACACCACGGATAAGATGAGTGTACAGGTTATCCTGTTGGTGATAGGCTCTTGTATCGCCCTGTGCGGTTGATTTAACCATTACGATGCGGCCATTAAACAACCCCTGGCGGTTTGCCTTATCGATAAAATAATCGGGGAGGCCGCGCAGCAAAACGCCTGTCCCGAATTGAAGCACTTTTTCCGGAAGCGAAAAAATCTGTTCGGATGGAAGAAGCAGATTTGAATTATGGATTGATTTTAAGGCAGATCTTGAAAGTTTCATAATTGGAAAAATAGGATATTTTTGGCGGCTTGAAACAGCCCCATAAAAACAGTACCGGAAACATAAGGATGCGTTTTAAATATCGAATTGAGAAAAGCATTGTCTTTCCTTTTTTTCCGATCTAATCACGCTATTCCGGCCTATTGTTTAATAGAAGCCATTGCTTTCTTAAGTATTTCTGAAACGGAAACCGGCGCCCCGTTTTTGCGTTTGCTTTCATCGGCCGCTTCCATAAAGGCAAAGATTTCAATCGTCTCATCTCTATCAACCGGAGCCTTCCCTGTTTCAAAAAACTGAACAATTTCAGAAAGCAAAGCATCATAGCCCTCGTACTTCCCAACCTGTTCGATGCCTTTTTCCCCAAAAACGGTAGCCCCATAATCCTGCCGACCATTTATTAAGCCGCGGAAAGTTCCCACTCTTTGATCTTTCCAGATTCCCGTTACCAGTTCCGAATAACCTGAACCGTTACGGATCACGGTTTCACATCCCTTGCCCATGAGCGTAAAAAGGGTTTCCACACCATGAATTCCATACCAAAATAAATCGGGATGTGTGGGTTCGAACCGCATTGGGCTGTACGCATCTGCGCCCAGGATTTTACCAATCTTTCCCTCCTTACTAACGGATTTCATGCCGCTGGCAAAACGAAGCGATGAGGCGGAAAATAAGGGAACCCTGTACAGATCGGAAGCGCGGAATATAGCGATCGTATCCGAAAGCGAGGCGGCCATTGGTTTATCGATAAACACTTTTTTACCCGCTTTTAAAACCGGGATAACCTGTTCAAGATGCAAACGGCCATCGTTGGTTTCAAGCAAAACCACATCGGTTTTTTGAATCAGCTCATCAATGGAATTTACGATTTCAACCCCCAGCTTTTTCACCTCTTCGGTATACCCTGGAATCCGCTCGGCGCTGCTTTTAATATCGCGGCTGCCAAAGGGATAGGCAGCCACTATCCTGTAACCCAGAAAAGCGGCCGGGGCATTTTCCTGATTCAGCGCTTTTGTGAACGCCGTGCTGTGTGAAGTATCCAGTCCAATAATCCCTACCCTTTTGCCTTTTATTAAGGGAAACTGGCTGAATTGGGTTTGTGAAAATACAGAATGGATGCCCAGACTTAAACCTGTAAGTGCGGAGGCTTTTAAAAATTTTCTTCGGCCGGCGAATCGATCCATGGTTTGGGTTTATAACCCAAGATAAATTTTTTAATAAAGAAACCGGCTAAAACCCGATGGAGTTGCCACCATCCACCGGCAATATTGTTCCGGTGATATAACGGGCTGCATCAGACGAGAGAAATACAGCGGCATAGGCAACATCTTCCGCCTGACCAAGTCTGCCCATGGGCGTCCGGCTCATTACCCGCTGGCGGCGTTCGGGGTCTTTATCCAGCGCCCTGGACGACATTTCTGTTTCTATAAACCCGGGCGCAATGCAGTTCACGCGCAGTCCGGAAGGTGAAAGTTCTACCGCCAGTGCGCGGGTCATCCCTTCCACTGCCGATTTAGCAGCTGTGTAAGCAATTACTTTCGGAATTCCATACCTGGCCGCCATCGAACTGATCATTATAATTGAACCTTTTTTTGACGGCACCATCTCTTTCGCAAATTCACGCGTTAAAGAAAAAACGGCCTGCTGATTGATCCGGATTACATCTTCAAATTCCTGATCGCTTACATCCAGACAATCCTTCTTCAAATGAATTCCGGCATTGTTTATCAGCACATCAATTCCGCCCAGTTCAGCATGGATTTCACTTACAAGTGAGGGAATCCTGTTAAGTTCGTTCAGGTCGAACACTGTATAGGATGATCCGGGCCCCAGGTTTTCGCAGGTACGCTTTAATAAATCTTCCCTTCTTCCTACAATCCGGACCTTCGCCCCCGCCTCTATCATCGCTTTCGCGATTGCCTGTCCCAATCCACTGCCGCCCCCTGTAATTACTGCCTTTCTGTTGTTTAAACTAAATGCTTGAATACTCACAAATACTTTTTTTCTATATGGGTAGATATTATGAAACCTAAAACAAAGGGGCGGCAGTTAAACTAAAGAAGCCTGCCGCCACCTTTTGTTACGAACCTCTTGTCATTTTATTCCGGGATTTCCGTTAAGGGCGGCACATTGCCCTCATAACCGATATATCCTTTGTTCTGATTGATTATGCCGTTGCTGTTTGCCTGGATTGCATTAGAAGGCACAGGCCACAATACATGGTAAGGACTGATCGTATATTTATCACCGTGAATGGTAACAATTCCTTCTTTATAAAAAACATTCCTGGCTATTACGCGATCATAAAAGTAATTATTGTCTGAAAAATTATCCAGCGTATATGTCTTGCCGTTATCAGCCGTTTTTCCGGTCATGGCAAAAATATAAGCGATTCGGGTAAGTTCCGTTTTCCGTGGTTCTTCGAAGAAAAGTTCGCGGGCGCGCTCGTCCAGGATCATTCCAATATCTACCTGATCGGCTGTAATCGGAGCCGCCAGTGCCCGGGTTCTAACCTGGTTGAGATCATCCGCTGCCAGGCCGTTTTCTCCCTTCCAATAATAAGCTTCTGCCCGTAAAAGATAGGTTTCGGCCAAACGGAAGATATACCAGTCGGTATGTCCGCCCTGCATCGGCGTATTTTCAACATCCGGAATGAACACTTTGTATTGAGGCCAGTTAAACCAGCTTCTGATGGTATCAACGCATAAAATTCCTCCGGATGAATTGTATAGCTGCAAGGGTTTGAGATAATATGGATCATTGGTATTTTTCAAACCCGGCTCATTGTAGAGCAGATCTTCCATCGTCATCCAGTTTCCTTTGGCGTGGCGAAGGTCATTGGGATCGCCCCAGATTTCGAACTGGCTGTAAGCCGTGGGCCTGCATCGGCCAATTCCTCTGCCAACAAGTGATGATTGTACCAGATCGAGCGTGGTACTTACTCCATCGTTGGTTCCTTTTTTACCGGTAGGGGTTGTGATATTGGCACCTCAGTAAGGAACAGCCTGGCGCATAATCCGCATCCCACCATCAAAATTACCATCCCCAAAGCGATCGATGATCATAAACAAGCCCTCCTTGTTTTCAGGTATTGCTTTGTTCTCCGGACGATGCAGATCCCAGATCACA
>JAEZAY010000170.1 GCA_023427575.1 Bacteroidota bacterium
ACCGACCGTAAGATGCGGGTGGAAGTAATGCGGTCGAAAGATGTTGCCAACGTTATATTAAAAACCTGCGCGGCTTTCGATATCAGTCTGGAATCGCCGGAGGAAAACGCACTCGAAATTATCCGCACGGTATCAGTAAAAAGTGGTATTTCATTGCCCTACCTGCAGGTGTACCTCGATCAGCTATACAAAACCGATTATAAAAGAACCTATGGCAAAGACTTCGACGGAACGGAGCGCTTACCCATTACCTTTACCACTGAAGAGATTCAGAATTTTGGAAAGATCGAGGAGGTACTGAAGTTATTTCTGAACGACCGAAAAGCATCTATCAACCGCGATCTGAATCTCCGGTTTCCGACCCTGCTCCCGGATACGCTCTCCAGACTGCTGGACGCTTTTGTTTCCAATGAAGGAACAAAAAGACCGGTGTCCTACATCCGGAAAACCGTGCAGCAGGAAGGCGCCATTTATAAGCTGGCGATCCCGGATTCCAATTCACCGGAATTTTTGAAAAAACTGAATCCCGAAGTATTTACATTTTGCGTGGAGGCCCTTGAAAAAAACCGGATCCTGCGCGATGACGGCTCCAGTTTTGAACTGGCTCATGATACCCTGGCACTGGTTATCGACAATCAGCGCACCGACAAACAACGAAGACTTTACGATATTCAGTTTCAGATCCAGAACGCGTACCGTCAATTTCCGCAAACCAAAGAATACCTCACCTTCAGGCAAATAAAAGCGTATGAAGATTCGCTGGACGAAATAAACCTGGAACCTGAACAGGTTCGCTTTTTTGAAAAAAGCCGCTCGCACCGCGAAAATGAAGAGTACCGGAAAAAGAAGGCGGAGGGGAAAACCCGGCGTCTGAAGATCTTCCTGTACATATTGATTCCGGTAATACTACTCATGTTCTATATAGGAACATATCTGTTGAATATTGCCGATCGGAATTATGCCCTTAAATACCTGGCTTACGATCTGAAGGACACTGTAAAATCAAATGAGATTCCCGTAGTGGCCGGCAATATCTATCAGTATATCATACCCGAAAAAGACCGTGAAAATGAAAAGGCAGGCGGAACGCAACTTCCCGGTTTTATCCGCCGCATCGACAATTACCTGAACCCCGGTGGCGGTTATCGCAAAACCATTGAAAACGAAATTCTCCAGATTTTCCATCTGTCAGGAGTGCAGTCGATGATCAGCGATACCAGCTTCCGGGTGCCATCCACCAGCTTCAGTTTCGATGATATAGATATTTCATCCAATGGTGAATATATAGTTCTGAACTTTGACTCCTCGCGTACCAGTCCGGGCCGTTATGCCGCCATCGACTGGAAAAGAAAACGCATCGATACATTCGCGAACATCAGTTATGCCTATTTTACTTCCAGCTCCGATTCACTTTTACTGGCAGCCTACCCCTATACGGTTTCCTCTTCCACTTTTAGCGCGCCCGACAATTCCAGCGATTTTCCAAACCGGATTCTGGTTTACGATTTCGGCTCAGGCCAAATTGTAAAATCGCGGATCATCGGTAAATCAAGCTGGCTGTATCCAAAATCGATGATTTTTAACCCAAGAAGCAGGTTCGATTCGTACCGGGTTCAGTTTACAAACTCGGGTACAATGGTAGTTCCCTTTATGGAAATCGGAAATACCGCCGATCCATCCGGCTACCTGCTGTTTGAATCCGCAGCCAAAAGCCGGTTCGTTCGTTTAGACATGTCTGTTAGTATCAGCCCCAATGGCAATTCAATAATAGCCGGAAGATTCGAGAACAGAAATCCGGTTATTGAAATTTATAATGATCAGGGTGAGATCTTAAAAAAGCTGAACGGAATCTATTTTGCTGATTTCACCAATAGCGGAAATCTGATGTTTATCCGCAAAGGCAGCCTTAACATTGAGTATTCCGAGGATTCAACCTATTCCGTTTTTATCGACTCGGCCATGAACAATGTTTTTGCCGACAATTACCACGCTATCGGATATGCCGCCAGCAAGCAAAAGGTTTTTCTTATCAACCTGCAAACCAAAAAATTTAAGTCTTTTCGCGGAATATTACAGGGCTTCAGTTTTGATGCCGGCGAATTCATTTACAGAAGCAAAACGAATCTTCCTGGCGGAATGAAGGCCGATACCATTTGGCGGATTAATCTGAAAGGAGAAAACATCGGCGCTCATGTGTTTACAGATGGAATTCATCAACTGCGTTTTAATCAGGAAACCGGGAAAATCCTGGTGTTTACAAGGAGCAACCAGTTGTATCTGCTCGATCGGGGAATGAATGTACAGGCCGGGTTTCAGTTAACGCCCAATGATATTTTCGGATTCAGTGGAAATGGAAAATACATTTACTATATCCGCGATAATAGTTTCAATATTTTCGACACCGGAAAACAACTGGTAAACTTTCTCGATTTCCATTCAACCTACCAATGGGTGAAAAAGAAAATTTCCGAAGCGGGTCAAACCCCGGTAGCTATCCGAAGAAATGCCAATATCCGGTTCCCGAAAGAGATTCTGATTCCCTGAAAACCGGTTGCCGAACATTAGAACCATTTGTTCTTATACCATTGGTGTCCGGTTAATAATTTTCAATTTACCTGAAACCTGTATCAACAGTAAGTTACGAGCAGTCATTGTAAATGACGCCTTCCACTTTTTTTTAGAAAAAAAGTGGAGCAAAAAAATCGGGCTCCGGAATAAATCCTAAAAATTGAAACTTCTGGCATCAGGGAATGTGCAAATGTGCCAATGTGCAAATATGCAAATTCAAATCCGGACAGTTATATTCTTTAGCTGCGACTTGTAATTATTTTAAAGCCGTCCGTTTCATATTCCAAATTCGCACATTATCACATTATCAAATTATCACATTTCCACATTTACACATTTGCACATTATCGCCGCCGTTCGTTTCAATTTTCTTAACGGATTTCTTCCGGGGCCCAGCGAAGAAATTACCCGGACACTACTGATTAAAAAATCAGCTTTTTGACGCTGAAATTATCAAGTCTTCACCCGGGTCTCCATATTAACAATTGGTTAACCCGGGCAT
>JAEZAY010000290.1 GCA_023427575.1 Bacteroidota bacterium
ACTCTTTGCGAACGCCACTCGTGTGATGCCCCAGCAGGGGAACTTTCGCCTGCACGATCCAGGGCCTCCGGTTTGACCGCACATCGTTTACTACCTCCTGAAAACCCAGGTAAGAATCGATAAAATCCGCTCCGTTTAAACGTTTCGTACTCATACCCGGAAATCCTTTCGCGAATTCAATCACATCCATTTTCCGGGCTTCGGCTGAATGAACACTTATACCCCAGTCATTGTCCTGAATCAGATAAATGATAGGAAGATTTTTTAAAACGGCCACCTGAAATGCTTCGCTTACTTCTCCTTCAGTAACGCTGGCATCGCCCATTGAACAAACCACGATGGGTTCTTCACCATTGGCGCCTGTTTTATATAATGGAGAATGAATGGATGACAAATATGAAAGACCCTGCGCGATGCCGGTGGTGGGAATAGCCTGCATCCCGGTTGCACTGCTTTGATGGATAATAGTAGGCTTGTCGTTGCCCCGGTAATTCGGATGAGCATAATACTCACGCCCACCTGTAAACGAATCATCCTTTTTCGCGAGCAACTGCAGCATAAGCTGATAGGGTGAAAACCCGAGTCCCAGCAACAGGCTTTCATCGCGGTAGAAAGGACTGACAAAATCCACGGGGATAAGCTGAAAAGCGGCGGCAAGCTGAATGGCTTCATGGCCCCTCGAGGTAGATTGGACATAGCGGCAAAGCGAACGGTTCGATTCGTAGGTGTCAGCCATATGAGCAGCCGTACACATTAACCGGTAAGCCTTCAATAAAATCTCATTGGCAATCATAATCGTTTTTTGCAATCGCAGTATAGTACTGGAAGGTCAGGAAAAATAAAAAGCGGCAGAATTAAATTCCTGCCGCCCGCTTTTATCAAATAATCTGTATTTATTTTACTTCCAGTGTCATCAGGCTCTCTTCTTCAATAAATAACTCCAGCTCATCACCAACCACACATTCCCCTACTCCAGCCGGCGTGCCGGTAAAAATCAGATCGCCGATATTCACCGAAAAATAATTGGAAATATAGGCAACAATTTTATCGAAACTGTTGATCATCAGCCCGGAATTTCCTTCCTGAACCTTTTCCTTATTCTTATATAATGAAAAATTTATATCTTTTTTATTTTTGATATTGGTAAAAGGAATCCATTTGCCGACGACGGCTGAATTGTCCCATGCCTTTGCTTTTTCCCAGGGAAGTCCTTTTTCTTTCAGTTCGTTCTGGATATCGCGGGCTGTGAAGTCAATGCCGGCTGTTACCGCGTCATAATATTTATTCGCAAACCGATCCTGAATATATTTTCCGTTTTTTGAAATACGCAATACCAGCTCGCATTCATAATGCAGCTCGTTGGTAAATTCGGGGTAGTAAAACGGCGTATGGGCCTGAAGTAATGCGCTCTTGGGCTTCATAAAAATGACCGGTTCGTCGGGAACCTCATTGCCCAGTTCTTTTGCATGAGCCACATAGTTACGGCCAACACAGAATATTTTCATATTCAATAAGGGTTTAACTTAATTATTGTTTTCAGTTTCTTTGCTATAAAGATCCGGGGTACATTTGCACATATTCCGCGAATCGGAATACACTTCACTGCAGGATTATTATTGCGAAAATAAAGATTCAATTCAACAAATCATAGTATAAACACTAATTTATTGTATTGATTCATAGTCCTTTCAAGACCCATTACAATAAAGCTTTCCACCACCTCGGTACATTTTTCGATCTTATTCTTCACCACCGGCAATTCCTGTTCTGTCCATTTCCCCAGCACATGGTCCACCTGCCTGCCCTTCGGAAAATCATTTCCGATCCCAAACCTGAGTCTTGGGTAAAGATCGGTGTTCAGCGATTCCTGAATGCTTTTTAAGCCATTATGCCCGGCATCTGAACCGGCCGGCCGGAGCCGGATCTTATGAATGGGCAAAGCCAGTTCATCTACAATGACCAGCATGTTCGGCCTTTCAATCTTCTCTTTATCGAGCCAGTACTTCACCGCTCTTCCACTCAGGTTCATATAGGTCATTGGCTTGATCATGACCACCGTTTTGCCTTTCCACCGAAACTCGCAGTGATCAGCCAGTCTTGCCGCATTAAAAACCGCTCCGTGCTTGTGGGCCAGCGCTTCGGCTACATCAAAGCCAATGTTATGCCTTGTACCTGCATATTCAGTTCCCGGGTTACCCAAACCTACTATCAAAAATTTAGACATTACAGCTATTTTTCGTCTGTCAGGAAGGAGCTCTAAAAACACCAAAAAAGCCCGGTTAAGCATAACCGGGCCCGTCTGGAACTGTAACTTAATTATTTTTTACCTTTTTCTGCAGTAGCTTCCTCCTGCTTCAATTGTCTGGTCATTACAACAGAGGCAATAGGAATCCGTGGCGAGTTCAGGATCTCGTAATCGGGAAGCTGAACATCCTCCACCCGAATATTTTCGTTGATCTCCAGATTGGTCAGATCTACTTCAATATTCTCTTTCAGATTTTTCGGCAAAGTTTTTACTTTCAAAGATTTCATCTTTGTAATCAGCTTGCCCCCGTTCTTTACACCAATCGAGCTTCCGGTATACTTAATAGGAATTGTAGCGATAACAGGCTTGTCTTCTACCAGCTCCAGAAAGTCTACATGGAGCAACTCTTCGTCTACCTTGTCGAACTGAAGGTCTTTTAAAATACTTCTGTACGTTTTGCCATCTACGGAGATTTCAGCAACCTGGAATTCGGCAGTATAAACCAACGGTTTAAATGCATTTGCAGGAGCAGTAAAATTAACTTCAGCAGCACCCCCATAAATTACACCAGGTACAAGGCCCTGAGAGCGAAGCTGGCGGGTGGCTTTTTTGCCAGTCTCGGTCCTCAGTTGTCCTTCGATTGTAATTGATTTCATTGTATGTTGTTTAAAATTTGACTTCGTATTATCAGGATAGTCCTGACATGGTATTTCTATTTATTTCGTAACTGGCTGTGAATGAACAAACCGGTTATACTTCTGTTTTCATATGCATTTCGAATGGCTACTGCGAATAATTCCGCCACCGTACAAAGCTTTATTTTCGAAATATTCTGCTTCAACGGGATCGTATCGCAAACCACCAGTTCTTCCAGCACACTGTTTTCAATATTGCTATACGCATTGCCGCTTAAAACCGGATGCGTACATAAAGCCCTGACACTTCTGGCCCCCTTTTCCTTCAGCAATGCCGCCGACTTGGCCAGGGTTCCGCCCGTATCGCAGATATCATCTATCAGAACAACGTTTCGGTCGGTTACATCCCCAATTACAACCATGCTTGCAATCTCATTCGCCCTTTTCCGGTGCTTGTCGCAAATTACCATTTCAGCATTGAAATAAGTGGCAATTTCACGGATCCTGTTCGCACTTCCCACGTCGGGGGCGGCAAAGGTAAGATTTTCCAATTGAAGTTGCTCGATGTAAGGGATAAAAATGGCTGAGCTGTCGAGATGATCTACCGGAATATCAAAATAGCCCTGAATTTGCGGCGCATGCAGGTCCATGGTAATAATCCGGTCGGCTCCTGCCGCCACCAGCATATTGGCCACCAGTTTGGATCCGATGGCAACCCGGGGCTTGTCTTTCCGGTCCTGCCTGGCATAGCCGAAATACGGAATCACCGCCACCACCTTATAGGCCGAAGCCCTTTTGGCGGCATCGATCATCAGTAAAAGCTCCAGAATATTTTCTGCCGGCGAAAAAGTACTTTGTACCAGAAAAACCATATTACCGCGGATACTTTCCTGGAATACTGGCTGGATCTCACCATCACTGAACCGGGAAATATTGATTTTGCCCAGTTCTGCTCCGAATTTTTGCGCGATTTTTTCGGCCAGGTATTCCGAACCCGTACCCGAAAATATTTTGGGGGAAGTTTGCATCTTAGGTAGAAATGAGCGGCGAAGATAAAGCCTTGATCCGGAAAGTGAAAACAAGTAGGCAGGCGGATGCAAATTTTTCTTTTAACTAAAGGGAAACCTTGATAATGCAACTAAACGGAAGCCAAAAAAAAGCGCCGCCTAAAAAGGCAGCGCCTGCTATAATTCAGGTTATGGTATGACGAATTTTATTTGCTGGCTGTTATCAGGATCTGGCTGCTACCGGTTAAAAGAGCAGTGCTGTTTTTTGCGGGGATTTTTGATGCCGCTACAGGCGGTTGTTTGGGGTTCACCGCATAAAAAATAGCTGAACAGATAAAGATGGAAAAAAACAGGGCTACGAAATACATTCCAATGCAAAAGATAAATGGCTGATAGCCACCAATTGCTGCCAGGGTAGATTTTCGGTTCATGGGATTGAATTTAGTTTTTCAAAGGTTTTTGGATGGATTATTACAGAAACGTTAAAAGACTTTAATTATTACGTTTTTTAAACATTTCGGAGGTAAAACTAATTCCTATCATTGATCCATGCAAGCGGACAAGTACTCAATTAAACAGTGGGCAAAAATCGAAAGACCCCGTGAAAAACTACGAAGTTCAGGCCCTTCTGCATTAAGTGATTCGGAGCTACTCGGCATTTTGATCCAGAATGGCACCCGGAACAAAACCGCCATTGATCTGGCCCGCGAGATCCTGGCACTGGGCAACAACAATCTCATTGCATTGGGCAAACTGACTGTTCATGAGCTGATGAAAGTGAAAGGAATCGGGGAAGCCAAGGCGATAATAATTGCCGCGGCAATGGAATTGGGTCGGAGAAGACAAACGGAGATCCCGATCGAAAAAAAAGTGGTTCGCGACAGCCGCGATATCGGGGAATATCTGCAGGGCCTGTTGCGCGACCATTCCATGGAGGTATTTGGAGTTGTGTACTTAAATCGCGCAAACCGGATCAACCATTTTGAAATTATCAGTCAGGGTGGAATAACCGGAACGGTGGCCGACCCGCGGATCATTATGAAAAAAGCGCTGGAAGCGGAGGCGGTGAGCTTAATACTCTGTCACAATCATCCATCCGGCAATCTAAAACCCAGCAGGGCTGATGAAGAACTTACCCAGAAGATCAAGGAAGCATCCCGTTATTTCGACATCAAGGTGCTTGATCATATCATCGTTAGCGATGATGGATATTTCAGTTTCGCCGATGAAGGGATTTTATAATCCATGCCTGCGGTAATCCTGTCTCGTGAAAAAGCGAGGCTTACCCGGATCAATAACCGAATCGATAGAATAAACGCGCTAATATATTAGCTCACCAAAGGGGGGCATCATTGACAGGTTACCAGTCTGCCGTTCTCCTGCTTAACATATAATAACGCAAGGATCCGGAAATTTGTCTCAGCCTCCATGTCCGTTAAATGTATTCAGGGGGCCTCGAAACAAATGCGTTAAAAAAATGGAAGGGCGAACACACAATGGCTGCTCGTTTTACCTCTGACACAGGATTCAGGCTAAAGAGAATTATTAGCCGGATACCAATGCGCTGCCACTCTGCCACTGCCAGATCAGGCCTGGGCGGTGGGCCCGCCGAAATTAAAAGGAATTTGCACTTCTTCCAGGTCCTGGATTTTTCCATTCACCTGTTCGAACCGATTTACATTATCCATCAAAGCTTTCATAAACCGTTTGGCGTGCTGGGGCGTTAAAATGATCCGCGACTTCACTTTGCTTTTAGGTGTACCCGGCATAACATTTACAAAATCGATCACAAATTCAGCATGCGAGTGCGTTATGATGGCCAGATTTGCATATTCCCCTTCCGCAACTTCTTCGGAGATTTCGATATTTAGCTGGTTTGGTTGTGGTTGATTTTGATCCATGTTGAATTATTAAGCGTCAAAAGTATGAAAACCGGCTCTATAACAAACAAAAAGGGGACTGAATTCAGCCCCCTCTTCGATTTTTCTCAAGTGAACTATCTGTCTCTTTTAAATACAAGAGTATCATTTATGATCAAACCAGCAAATGTGGGCTGATTCATGATAATTGCAGCATAAACGGTTTTTGTAGCCTCATCATAACGGCTATCGGTAACGGCGGGGTTCAGCTCAAAGCTTCTGCCATTGGATGGGTTAATCCACCAGTTCTCCGCTTTAATGATTTTTCCGGACTCATCAAATGTAAACACCGGAGCTGCAGAACCAAAACCGCTCCAGCCAAAGGTATTGGTCTGAATGGGGTGGTAGTAATTTTCATAACCCCATGCATCAAAGAAAGCAACGCTGTTTGCACCGGTAGTAACCAGGTAGATATCGCCGGGCCAGGTCCAGGATGTTTGGGTGTTAAAGCCTGGGCGGTCGGGCGCGATGAACCGTGAGCGAAGTGAATACACCCCGTCGTACTTGTTCTTCGCTTTGATATCGTAGATAACGGTGCCATAATTACCGCTAACGGTTCCGGATGAAACCGACTGGATTTTTATAGGCAATGCATAGCTTTCAGAAAGTTCAAACTGGTCTGTTTTGAAAGCTACATTCATTGTTGCCAGTTTCTGGCCTTTGGGAATTGTTAAAGTCCAGGTATCGGTTGTATAAACGGAAGGCGGCATTACGATGAACTCGGAGCCGTTTTCATCGTTGTAAACTTCGAGGGCTTCGGGATCTACTGCCAGCGTAACGGTGATATCTTCCGGCGCTGTACCGGCTCCCGCATAATTTACCTGGATTTTGTAATCAACAGAAGGGGCAACAGGCAGAGCCGAAGCAAATAACGGAAAAGTGCTGGTAGTAGGTGAAGCCACCAGTTCAGGAATTTCCGCGTAGATTTCGATAATGTTGTGCGAATCCCTGGCGCTAAGCGGAGTATCCTGTTTCAGGCAGGAACTCAAACCCAGGGCGGCAAGAATGACAAATGATATTTTACCTTTCATATTAGTAACGTGTTTTTAAATTAACTGATTATGCTCTTCTATCCCAGAAAACAAAGGAACTGAATACATTGATTCCTGAGGGCACATTGGCTTCGTTCAACTGATATTCTGAACTTGGATACAGCACTCTTCCCAGCGTTCTGTCGGATGTTGTTGAAGTAGATAATTTGGAAACAAATGTATTGTTTGGATTCAGCGGAACAGTATTTTCGATTGCCGGATATCCTGTTCTTCTGAATTCTGCCCAGGATTCATGACCATGGATCATGTTTAGAGCAATGTACTTCTGGGTAATGATTGCCTGTAAACGCTGTGCATCGGAAGAAGCCAGTTCAATATTTACCAGCCTGTTCAACTCATTATCGCCTTCTTCCTTATAAGCCAGCGCATCTGCAGCGGGATCGGTAAAGTCGAAAATGTTTTCCCCGATGGTGTTGGAGCTGTTTTTGTAAAGGTACCGGAATGAAGATTCAATTCCTTTATCAAACAGGTCGGTAACATCTCCTGAATTCAGAATTCCTTTCAGAACTCCTTCAGCCTGTAAAAAATAGCTCTCGGCAGCAAGCATTAATGGCTGACCCATATTTCTGCCCTTCAGCACCCCAATCGCATTTGCATCATCCGCGTTGAAGTCGAAAGAAGGTCCACTATACCAAACGGGTGAACCGCCCGGAGCAGCCGGAATTCCTTCCGCTGTTTCACCCTGCTGGTTTCTGTTTGGAGAAATCCCATTCCTGTAAATTGCTGTTGCCCTGTTCTCGTCAGAGATCTTGTTTCCGTTATAAAAAGTTACCACATAGTTTGTAGTGATAATGGAACGGCCGGCACCTGCACCGGTTGCATTACTATGGTAAGCACTCCAGGCCGGGTTTTGTTTTCCATCCTGTTTAACATAACCAGGGTTGATCAGCGCGTCATCCGCTATGAATCCGGCAGCATCAAAGCTGGGGGTTACACCTGCGAATACACCGGTTCCGGAAGCCCGGATCAGCAACTTCAGTTTTAATGTATTGGCAAGTTGTTTCCACCTGGTCATATTACCATCAAACAATACATCAGAGTTACCCAATGCATGCTTGAAGGGCTTGGGAAATTCGGCATTGTTGATCAGGTTAATAGCGGTATCCAGATGTTTGTATAGGTCCTGGTAAATAAATTCCGCATCGTCATATGCAGGAGTAATATTACCTGCTCCCTGCAATGCTTCTGTGTAGGGAATATCATTGTACTGGTCAACGAGCATCTGGAAATTCAGCACTCTCATAATCCGCGCTGCTGCATTAAAGTAGGCATACTCGTCTTTCCCTTCTGTTTCGGTGATCACATAGTGATAGTCTTCGAGATTATCGTATGTGCTTGTCCACAAACCATTATAATCGGTTTGGCCATAGTTATAGGTAAGTGCTGCACCCCAGCCTCCAAATCCACCGGCATTGGCGGTATATCCAACCATCCAGGAGCCATACGAGTTAAAAGCGACGGTATTATTAGCCGTATAAGCGATAGCCTGAGGTAAAACCAGCTCGGGCGTTGATGTTGTAGGGTCGTTCGGATTCGTATTGATATCCAGAAACTTTTTACAGGAACCCAGTGCCACAATCGCTAAGGAAGCGATTACTATATGTTTCAATTTTTTCATGTGTTCGAATAATTAAAAAGTGAATGAAATTGTCCCGCCGTAATATCTAGATGGGGGCGACTGAGAAAGTGTAGTAACACCAATCGCATTGCCATCCGAAAAGTTGTACTCTGGATCTGTGTAGATGTTTGCATCCGGAGTCCACAGGAACAGATTACGTCCCTGTAAGCTAACAGTCAGACCTTTGATGTACTTCAATTTGGCGAGTGCAGTTTCGGGAACATCGTATGAAAGTGATAATTCACGGATTTTCCAGAAATCACCTTTTATTATATAATTGGTTGCAACGTTCATATTGTAATTGCCGGCCCCATTTGCCCAGAACCCTGATCCGCCATCACGAACCTGAACGGTTGTATTGGCGATATAGCTGCCTGGTTTGGTAGGATCTTCATAAGAAGAGTTCGGCATTACAAAACGATCGCGGTTAAATTCTACTGTACGGATAGAAGAACCGGAGAAATCCATGGTTGAACCACCATTGTGATATACATAATATCCACCGCGGTATTCGGCAAGACCCCAGAGGCGGAAGTTTTTCCAGGTAAGCTCCAGGTCAAGTCCTACACGATGTTTTGGATTGGTATTACCAAGTACCCGAATGGTTGGGTCAAGGGTTGGATATCCGGTGATCCGGTCTACTATAATCCGGCCTTCATTGTCGCGAACATAATCTGTACCCATCAACACGGGGAAATAAAATCCCTGGTTTGCATATACCTGCGCAGCTCCACCGCTGGACAATTGCAGGCGTTCGATATCAGAACTGATGGAAATAACTTTGTTCTCATTGTAAGTATAGTTACCGCCAATAGTCAAACTCATGGTATTTGTTCTGATCGGGGTATAATGCAAGAGGGCTTCAATACCTGAATTGCTTACCTCACCGGTATTTCTCAGGTAGCTGCTGAAACCACTCGCCGTTGAAACGCCGGTTGGAACTGTTTGGTCAACTGTATTGGTTGAATAGTAGGTGAAGCCGGCAGTAAGTCTTCTGTCTAACAATTCAATATCAAATCCGGCCTCATACCCTGTAGTGATCTCAGGTCTGATTCCGGGGGCAACGATCCGGCCACCCACCGTAAAACCAGGTCCGGAAGCATCGTATGGAAATCCGCTTCCCTGACCAAAAGTAGGCAGCAGTGAATAAGCCCCGATATTAACGTTCCCCACTTTTGACCATCCTGCACGCAGTTTCAGGTTATTGATAACATCGCTGTTGCGCAGGAAATCAAATGCGTCGGTCGGTATAAAAGAGATATCCGCTGAAGGATAAAAGAAGGATCTGTTTTCAGGATCAAGTACAGATCTCCAGTCATTTCTACCGGTTACATCCACGAACAGGAAGTTCTTGTAACCGATTTTTAATTTCCCAAACACTCCAAACTGGCGGGTGTTGGTAAGATATTCTGAAGCAGATGGCGCATTGGTAACCCGGTTGCTGATATTGTACAGATCAGGTACAACCAGTCCGGAAGCCGATGCATCCAGGCCTTTCACTTCATTTTGTCTTACACTCTGACCAACGGTAAGATTAAAGCTAACATCGCTCACATTCTTTTTGAATGTAGCAAGGAAGTCGGAATTAAGCTGTGTAGAATAGAACATGCCATCGGAAACGCTACCGGCAACATTCGCTTTACTACCAGTGATATAATCATCATCCGAGAAAGTATAACGACCAACTCTTGACTTGTTGCTGTTATTGCGGGTGGTGATACCGGCGCGATAAACCAGGTCAAGCCAGTTTAAAGGTTCCCACATCAATTCGATGTTTCCGCTCAGGTAATCATTCCTGTTTTTCTGACGGTAATTATCTACATAGAAATAAGGGTTCATGTAGTAATCGTTGTAATAACCTTCCGGGCTGGCCCAATGGTCATTTTTCCAGTCTTTGTACCGGGTTAAAGGCACATGCGCGGGAGTATTCAAAAGATTCTGAAAAATGGTTCCGGTTTGAGTGGTGATATCATACCGGTTCTGGATATAGTTGGTGGTATATGCGATGCGGAAGTTTTTAGTCACTTTCCGGGTTCCGTTAAAACGGATAGATGCCCGGTTGTACTCGTCGCTGGGCGTAGTTCCTTTTACACCGGCATATTGACCTGAAACGTAATAAGTAGATCTTTCATCTGAAGAAGAAACGGAAAAATCGGTTTGATTGGTCAGACCGTTTTCCCAGAATTTTTCTCTTTCATCAGTGGCGGAATACGGAACAGTTTGCACCTCGCCGGTGATCAGATGGGGTCTGCCGATCTCACGCATTGTTCCGTCGAACCGTGGACCATATTGCTGATTTTCATAAGAAACATAAGCTCCCGTTTGCCAGCCTGAACCAAACTCTTTCTGAAGTTTTGGATAGAAGCTAACTTCTTCGATGGTGGTGGTGTTGGAGATCTTTACGGAATTTACGCCTGCTTTACCTTTTTTGGTGGTAATGATAATGGCCCCGTTCGATGCATCGGATCCATAAAGAGCGGCGGCACCGGCGCCATTCAGAACGTTGATGTCCTGAACATCTTCCGGATTCAGGTTGCTCAGAATTTCACTTGGTACAATCACATTGTCGATTACTACAAGGGCGGTGTTATTTCCCAGCAGGGAACGGTTTCCTCTCAAAACCAGCCTTACCGTTGGATTCACACCCCCATTGATCGCGTTTACCTGTAATCCGGCTACTTTTCCTGTTAAACCGGAGGCGACGTTCAATGGTTTTGCCTGTGTTAGCTGTTGTGAATTAACAACGGTTGAGTTGTATCCTTCCTCTCTTTTGCGGGACCGGATCCCACCGGCGGTCACAACCACTTCATCAATGGATTCGGCCATGCTCGTCAACTGAATGTTGATGTTGGAAATTCCCTGGATGGATACTTCCTGGTCGCCATAACTGGTGGAGGAAACAACCAATGCCCGTGCGTTTCCAACTTCAATGGAAAAGTTCCCATTCTCGTCGGCTGAAACACCTTTGTTTGAATTTTTAATCTTAATGGTCGCGAAAGAAATCGGATTCCCGCTTTCGTCGACTACCTTACCGGTAACGATTCGGGATTGAGCAAATGCCAATACGGAGGACAGTACCAGCACTGCTAGCAGTGACAGAATTTTTCTCATGTGCAGTTTTAGTTTTAAAAAAGTATCGGCTTACGATCGGACAAATGGACTCTAAAAAGAAATGTTAAAATTAGTGGAGCGGTAATTTTAACAATGTTAAGACACCGTCTAAATTATGGATGCTGCAGCACTTTAACAAAAAAATTAAAAAAAAGTTAAAGCCGGCATTAGGCCGGCTTTAACTTTCACTCTGTAAATTATTGAATGCAAATGCGTTCGCACTATTTATCCCACCAAACAGGCGTATTTAAATTATCTGCACCCTGCCTCGACACAGCGGCATCGTAATTTTCCTTGTTCAGGGTGGATTCAAATGCCGGGTAGGCCTGCCGAACCGGAATGCCGCCTTCATTTAAACTGGTGGGCGCGGGTGCCAGCCGGGGATATTCAAGCCTACGCCACTCCGCCCAGGCCTCATAACCATTCAGGTAAAGCGCTATCCACTTTTGAAATCCAATAAGCGGAATCGCCCGGGAAGCGTCATATGCCACCTGCGGCTGTGCGATATAAGCATTGTAATCGGCCTGGTTAAAAACCCCCCATTGTTCCCATGAAGCTTTTATCGCATCATTATAGTAGCCTGCCGCTGCGGCATCGCCACCCGGAATCCATCCCCGGTGGGCGGCCTCCGCAAATGAAAACAATACCTGTGCATAGGTGTAGATATAACTGGGGGCTTCCTGGGTGCGCAAGGCATCTCCTAAAAATGAAACTGCGGAATTTGCCACCCCTCCGGCTTCTGATTCGGAAATTCCGTACGGCATTCCTACAATGGTTCCGGTGGCGGCAGCGGGGTTGGCATATACCCAGCGGCGGGGATCATCGAGCAGGTTCATTGTATCGGCCATTTTTTTACTGATGGCATAGTCCAGGCGGGTTTCAAACGCATCTTCCCAGGGATTATCGTTGTTGTTATCCTGCAGGTAATTGTAAGTTACGTTTTCGGCATTGCTGCTGATCACTCCATCATTCATGGCATCCGCAAATTCGGCGGCCCCTTTCTGCGCATCCACTTCCGAAATCCGCAATGCCATTACCAGCCTGATGGTGTTTGCGAAAATTCTCCACCTGCCCATATCCCCTCCGAACATAATATCGCCGGCAATGGTAGAGCCTTCATCGATCATATCGGCTGAAGCTTTCAACTTTTCAAACAGATCATTATAAATTTCCTGCTGCGGTGTAAAAGAGGGCCGGAAATTTTCTCTTCCTTTCAATGCCTCCGTGTATGGTATGTCGCCAAACCGATCGGTTAAATGAAGGAAAAGATAAGACTGCAGAATAGTGGAAGCCGCTATCTGATTTTCGTTTGTCCCAAACTGTGAAGCATCCACGGCAGTTTCCGGATTGGTGTTGATGTTTATGATTGTTTGCAGGTTATCGAGGGGTCCTGTATAAACGGCTCCGTAGTTAAAACCCACGGTGCTGTACCTCGAGTTTTCTGTATATTGTTTGTCTGAAAGGAACTGGACATACAAATTGGGATAGGCTGAAGTCAGGATCGTCCCCTGCCCGATCACGCCCCCGATCAAACCGGTTTGCGCGGCTGTTAAGAGCGAAGCCGTATTGGCTTCGGCAGGCTGATTGGGGTTAATATTCATATTCCCGAAATCACCGGGATCGCATCCCGAGATAACCATCAATCCCGCCAGCAGCGAACTGCCAAACATCTTATTAATATATTTCTTCATAATAATTTCAATTTAGAGTTTACAATCAGAAGGTAAAACGGGCATTTAATCCAAATGAACGGGTAGCAGGTAATTGACCGCCCTCATGCCAGTACACTTCAAGCTCGGAAGGGTCGATGCCATCCACATTCGAATGCAACAAGGCCACATTTCGTGCGATCAGCGAAATACTCAAGCCCTTAACTCCGATCCGGCGAAAAGCATCGGGATTAAATGAATAGCCCAGACTGATTTCTCTCAGCTTTACAAAGCTTCCGTCGAACACCCATCTCTCGTGCAGGTCAAATGCCCGGCCGAAATACGTTTGCGCAGCTACATACAGATCTTTATTTTCTGTTCCGTCGGGCATAATTCCATCGGGTCTTAAACCACCTCCATCGGCAACGGGTAAACGAAGTTCATTTCCTTTATCATTTAAACCCACTGTTTCAGCACCCAATCCGGAATATGCGTTAAACATTCTGGTAACAGAGTAAAAAGCGCCTCCTTTTTGAAAGTCTATGTTCACGCCAAGTGAAAGATTCTTCCAGCGGAAGAAGTTCTGCACCCCGCCGGTAAAATCAGGCAGTGAATTTTTTATCACCTGATTGTCTTCAACCTGCCAGTTGCCGGTTGCCGTTAGCATGGGCAATCCGGTTTTGTCATCGCGCAGATAGCGGGTGCCAACAATCTGACCCCAGGGTTCTCCCACTCTGGCCTGGATCTGGATCGATTTCCGGAACGTGGTTGCATTGCCAAGAATATAATTGTCTAATCCTTCAGCCAGTTCAACCACTTTATTCCTGTTCCGGGCAAAGTTTACAGTAACATCCCATTCAAAATTGTCGGAACGAAAAGGAGATCCGTTCAAAATGGCTTCCCAACCCCAGCTTTCCAGTTGTCCCGCATTAATGTATGAGCTAACTACTCCGCTCGACTGAGGGACCTGGATCGCAAGGATCTGGTCTTTGTTGATGTTTTTATAAATGGCGAAGTCAATGCCAACCCGGTTTTCAAACATCCGCAGTTCGGCGCCGGCTTCGTACGAAGTGGTCAGGTTGGGTTTCAGCAGTTGATTCGGCTGTACGTTCGGGGTAAATAAGGTTGCCCCGGTTCCATAGGCATTCCCTGCTTCAAAAAACGGATTGATAAAATAAGGCGGAAGGTCGCGGCCAACCTGGCCGAAAGAAGCTCTGATTTTAGCGAGACTGATCGAACTCAGATCACGGATCCCACCCATTTCAGACAACACCACACTTAAACCCGCGGATGGATAGAAATACGAGTTATTATCAGGAGGCAAAGCCGAAGACCAGTCGTTCCGGCCGCTCAGTTCCAGAAACAACATTGATCTCCAACCCAGTGAAGCCCGGGCGAATAAGCTGTTACGTTGCAATCTGGTAAGTTGCGTACGGGCAAAAGGTCTGTCGCGGGAAGAAATCAGGCTGTAAAATCCCGGGATGGCCAACCCGCCCACGGTATTTCCTTCGTAATTCGAGTTCCTGATTTTTAATATATTCCCTCCGGCATTCGCATCCAGGTCAAAATCGCCAAACTTCGTGTTGTAGTTGAAGATCCCTTCATAGTTGTACTCCCGGTTCGAGTTGGAGGCTTCGCCATACATTGGCATATTCAATCCGCCTTCTGTAACTCTACGGTCTGAATTCGTGTTCAGGATATCGCCCCTCAAAGTACCGGTAAACGAAAGGTTTCCAACGATCTTAATATTTAAACCCACATCTCCATAAACCCGGTTTGAACGGAAATTCGGCACATTCTCATAAACATCATAATAGGGGTTATCCCAATACAGCGGACGCAGAAAATAATTAGGATCATCCGGATCGTAATCTGCAGGTCCGAGAATATTCCATGAGTTAAAAGAACCATCGGGGTTCTTATAGGTTTTCAATTTGTCCATATCGATCTGGCGCTGCCACCACTGGTTGAAACTGGCGGTAAGCCCGCTTCCATATCCTTCCTGGAAATTACCATGCTGCGTGGTGGTTTGCAGATTAATATTGGAAATGATGGTGATTCGGCTGTTCAGATCGAATGTAGTGGATGCCGTAAGGTAATTGCGGTTTTGCGCACTGTTTGGAACCGCCGTTTTGCGGTGGATATTATTATAGGTAAGCCGATACGCGAAATTGGCGCCGCCACCGGAAACAGCCACGTTATTGTTGGTGGTTATACCAGTTTCGAAGAAGTCCCGGATATTATCGGGTTGTGGTAAAAGCGGAATTGTTTTTCCGAAATCTTCTCCGGGAAACCAGGAATAATAAGGGCGGTACTCCCTGCCATCCATTTTCGGGCCCCAGCTTTCATCGGCGTAATATTCAAGCATATTCTGGCCATCGAATGCTGCCCAGGAATCAGGATGCCTTCCCGGCGCATATTCAAACTGGACAAAATCGTCGCTGTATCCACCGGCATATTCATTCTGATATTCAGGCAAAAGGCCCACTCTTTCAACAGTAACGGCGCTGTTTACATCCACGCGGATGGGACTGTTCTTTCTTCCTTTTTTAGAAGTGATCAGCACTACCCCGTTGGCAGCCCTTTGACCATATAGCGCGGTAGCCGCCGCCCCTTTCAGAACGGTGAGGTTTTCAACATTATCCATATTGATCGCCGAGGCGTCAACCGGCGTTCCGTCCAGTACGTACAAAACGTCTTCGGCTCCAATAGTATTAACCCCGCGGATCCGGATGGTCGGGTTGCGGAAACCAACCGAAGGAGTTCCAACAATCTGTACTCCGGCCACTTTTCCCGCAATTGCATTGGCAAGATTGGTTTCCCTTGCAATGGTGAGGTTTTCACCGGTTACATTCTGAGCCGAATAGGAAATCGATTTTCGGTCGCGGCGGATGTTTAGCGCCGTAACAACCACCTCTTCCAGGTTCCCGCTTTTTGTAACGGTAACATCATAAGTATTTTGATTACCGACGGTTACACTGGTAGATTCAATTCCAACCGCAGAAATCTCAAGTACATCGCCCGGCGATGCCGTAATAGAGAACAAACCATTTTCATCGGCAGTTGCACCTCTGTCTGTACCCTGCACTTTCACCGTTGCAAATGCAACCGGAACACCAGATCGGTCGGTAATGGTTCCCGTTACTGTTTTTGATTGTGAAAAGGCAATGAGGGAAGAGAGCACCAGCACAAGTAATTGTGACAGAACTTTTCTCATGTGACTGTATTTTAGTTTTAAAAGAAGCAGAAGGTCTTACGCGCTTGCGTATTATACAGTCTATGGTTTGGGGGTTATGGTGTAGACATTGGATCTTGAAGAATTGCTGCCTGACCTGGAATTATTGCCACTTAAATAAAATCTGAAGCCGTAAATCGGATAATTTACTATCTGATTGGGAGCTTGCCGGGGGACTCCCGGCCTGTTCGCGAAAAAACGTCTGCGCCCATTTTAAAGAAGCTTCTATTTTTACAGGTCTTTCTAATCTACGTAAAAAGGGCGAATCCAGTTTATATCTTATGGTTAGATAATACCGCGACCCGCTTTTATAAAACATGGGAAGACTGTAACTGTACGTCACTCCATTTTCAAAAGCATAGATTCGGGCATTGTAGTCATCGGTTTCAAAGTGTTGAACCCGAAAAGATCCCGATACCGGCTTCATCATGGGATGATATAAAAGATCGATGAAGGCCAGAAACCCATTCGTTCGAACTCCATTATGCTGAACATCGGTAAACTCGACCCGTTTTCGAACTGTAAAGTTTGAATTAAGCTGCCTGGAGAGATGCGTTCTCCAGTTTTTTTTGACGATCTGCTCGGGATAGCTGGTGGTATTTATATCGCCACTGACGTTTAATGGCTTTGATTCCACCCTGAATCTGGTATAGATTTCCGTTTTTTTCGCGGGTGTATAGGTTAATTGCAGCAGATGTTCGGATCCCGTGCCGGGCATATCGGCCCGAAACCTCAGGTAGGGAAATCGGAAATGGTCGGAGTAAATGTCGATCCTCCATCCATGCCGGGGCCGGATGCTCATTCCGAGATAAATTCCGCTTTCATTGGTGGGGCTGCTGCTTTCACTAAATGCACGGCTGAAAAAAGACTGGTAACGCGGAGAAAAGTTTCTGTAAAGAATACTGATATCTATGGCCGGAGCGGCGCTGAACAGTAGTCCCTGAACAAAGGCTTTGGCAAATTTTTTATCCAGGGCGGCTTCGCCGAAAAAATGGAAATTTCGGTAGGTGTAATCATAATGAACACTGCCATTCATCCAGTTTTTTCCTTCTGCAGCAAAGCGGTTATAAGGCTGGTCGTTTTTTTTGAAGTAATCTGAAAATTGGTACCGGACCATGTTTAGCCCAATTTTTCCATTCCTTAATTTATAAGTCGCAGTTCCGCCGAACACTAAAAGCCGGGTC
>JAEZAY010000332.1 GCA_023427575.1 Bacteroidota bacterium
CATAAGAACTGTAGGTCATGTAGTAACGCCCATTTTCATCTTCCACCACCCTGGGATCTTCACATCCCCCCTCCCATTCATACTCCATCTGATCATCGTTATCGGGATATAGAACGGGTTCAGGATGGCGCGTAAAATGCAATCCATCGCTGCTTTCGGCCAGGCCTATCCGTGAGGTACCCGCATATTTGCCCACCAGATCCTCGGCGCGGTACAAAAGATAGACTTTCCCATCCCTGACGACGGTCGCCGGATTAAACACGTCTTTTTCCTCCCATTTTACGTTCTCCTGGCGGATGGGACAGAAAAATATGCCCGAGCCCGGACCCATCACTGGATTCACCTGATCCTGCTTGATCACGGGCATGATAGCCCAGGAGGTATCGGGCATTTCGGAAGCCGAATCGCTTTGGGGATTGTTGTTACAGGAGGAAAGCAGAAAGAGAACAAGGAAGCTGTAGAGAAAAGCTTTGGCCATGCAAATCGTTTCTCTAAAGATAGCCGTAGATTTTAATTATTTAAAAAGTGATGGCAGAATAAAAGAAAGCAGACTCCGGTACCCATTCTTCCGATAAAGAAAATAAAGGTGCTTCCGTTGCTCATTCATCTATCAGTGGTGTCCGGTTAAATTGTATACCCCGGGCCTCGGAAGAAATCCGTTAAGAAAATTGAAACGGACGGCGTAAAATAAAAACAGTTGTTACCAGAGCCCGGAAATGTTCTGTAGCTCGTAAGTCCTACTGCCGCTGGACTCTATTGATTCGCTGTGACTTGTTTTTATTTAGCCGGAAGTTTCAACTTTTAGGATTTATTCCGCAGCCCGATTTTTTTGCTCCACTTTTTTTCTAAAAAAAAGTGGAAGGGGTCATTTACAAAAACTGCTCGTAACCTACTGTTGATACAGGTTTCAGGTAAATTGAAAATTATTAACCGGACACCAATGATTCATTTATCTGCCATCACCACACCAGATCAGAGATTTTCAAACTCGTAGAGGCTGTCGATCTTGGTGCCCGGTTCCATTTCAAATACCGGTTTGATCAGTCCGTCTTTCAGCCCATAAACCCAGCCATGAATGGCAGGGCGTTGTTCATCGGCCCATGCTTTTTGGATGATCGCTGTTTTAGCGAGATTCATTACCTGTTCCTGCACGTTCAGTTCTACCAGCCGGTCGCATCTTTCCTCTTCGTTTTTGATGCTCATCAGTTCATCTTTATGAAGGCGGAACACATCTTTGATATTCAGCAACCACTTATTGATGATGCCCAGGTTTGCCTTTGTTGTGGCAGCTTTTACGCCTCCGCATCCGTAGTGGCCGCAAACGATCACGTGTTTAACTTTCAGATGGTTCACGGCATATTCCAGCACGGTAAGCAAATTCAAATCGGTATGAACCACCATATTCGCCACATTGCGATGTACAAAGATCTCACCCGGCTGTGTACCCGTAATTTCATTGGCAGGAACCCGGCTGTCGCTACAGCCAATCCATAAAAACTCGGGAGTCTGGATATTTGCCAGTCTTTTAAAAAACTCGGGATCTTCCTGAACTTTTTCAGCAGCCCATGCCTTATTCTCTAATAACAGTTTGTCATACGATTTCATAATCCTGCACTTTTGTTTCTGTGAATGTTGGTTTGTAAATAAAGCCCTGATCTTTTACATTGCTCCGTTTTAAATCAACGGTAATGTTTTTTAAATGGGCATGTTTCATAAAGTCTTCGATCACCTCAACCACATCGCGGTCGATGAAATCGGCCCTGGCCGCATCAATTAACACGTATGAATTTTCCGGAACTTCTTCCAGTTTTGTTTTAATAATGGGTTTATTCAGAAAGGATACATCTTTGCGGAGCCGGAACAGGTATTTGTTTTGATCACTTACCACAAATACAGCCGATTTAAAATTGCTTCGCATCACAAAGAACAATCCCACTACACAACCGATCAGAATTCCAATCAGCAGATCGGTTAACAGAATGGCCACAATGGTAATGATAAACGGCATAAACTGATTCATCCCTTTTTTATAATGCGCCTTGATAATGCCTACATTGGCCAGTTTATATCCGGTATAGATCAGGATCGCCGCCAGTGATGAAAGCGGGATCAGGTTTAGAATTTTTGGTATCAGGGCAACTGTGCCCAGTAAGAGAAATCCATGAATGATGGTGGATGCTTTTGAACGGGCGCCCGCGTGTACATTGGCGGAAGTTCGTACAATCACTGAAGTGAGCGGCAAACCTCCGATCATGCCGGAAATCATGTTCCCAATCCCCTGCGCCCGCAATTCGCGGTTCTTCGGAGTTACCCGCTGAAATTTGTCCAGTTCATCGGCCGCTTCAATATTCAGCAATGTTTCCAGGCTTGCTACGATGGCAAGGGTGAGAGCCGTCGTCCATACTGTTACATTGGCAAATCCGCTAAAATCCGGAAAGGTGAAAAAAGTAATGAATTCACCAAATGACTCGGCAACGGGAATGCTTACCAGATGACTGCTTTGAATGGCATACTCCGGGTTGGTGGCCCTGATCCATTCGTTTACTCCTACTGCCACCAGAACTACCAGCAGGGGTGCGGGCACCAGTTTTAAAGCTTTCACTTTTTTTACCACCCATTTTTCCCAGCCGATCTGGATCAGCAGGGATAATAGTCCGATGCCAAGCGCTGCCGGAATCATAAAGCGGAAAGACTGCATGATGCTGGTAAATGTATTCTGGCCGTCGGCCTGCTGAAATGCCTGGTCGCCCAGATAGTTCGCGTCGTAGCCCACCAGATGCGGCAACTGTTTCAGAATTAAAATAATCCCGATTGCCGCCAGCATGCCTTTAATGACGCAGGCGGGGATATAATCGCCCAGTACACCTGCTTTAATAAAACCCAGGATGATCTGAAATACTCCCCCAATCACCACAGCGAGAAGAAACAATTCAAAGATTTCCAGTTTTCCAATAGCCACTACCACAATGGCGGTAAGTCCTGCCGCAGGACCACTTACACTGATATGCGATCCGCTTAAAAACCCGATCACAATTCCACCTACAATACCACCAATAATACCTGAAAACAAGGGAGCATTTGAACCGAGTGCAATACCCAGGCAAAGAGGTAAAGCCACTAAAAAAACCACTACAGAAGCAGGAATATCGCCCGCCCATGTATTAAAATTAGCTTTCGCTTTCTTTAACATACACCGGAATTATTACAGCACCCCGGATAGAAAATCAGGGCCTGCACGATTAAGAATTTGAGACTGACTTAACGAAATAAATAAGAAGAGAAACGGTCTGTTCAGGCTTCCGGAGGGGGAGACCAGCGATCGTAGTGAACGCGTTCTATCTTTTGTGTTTCTGCCACCTTATGCAAAAACACTTTATTGAACCAACCCATTTCAGAGTAGAAATTTGCTTCATGGATCATTTCTTCCAGGATATTAAGGCTGCTGGATCCGGACCCGGATTTTTCTTCAGCCGGCCCGGTTGGAGATGGCAGGTCACCATCGGTTACCTCGATCAGAATACTGGTAACTGAATCGGAAGAATAGATAAAAAAATTCACAGAGGTCAGAAAAACCAATGCGAGAATCATCAGCCATACCGACAAACGTTTCACTGCTGAAACCGGTTCTGTTATGTAGTTTGATTTATCCACGCATCGCAAATATAGTGTAGTTTATAAAAAATGAAAAGCAGTAAACCGATTATTTAACAGATGAAAATTTTTATTATGTTTTGAAACCCGCCGGGAATCGCGGTTTGCGCCAAGATTTTTTTTACTGCAGAATCGATTTGTGAAAAAATGGGGTATCCTGTAAATTGAGCATTCAATTTTAGAATCATGGCAACACAGAATCAGATCAAATCATTAGACGATTACAATGCGGCTTATAAAAAAAGCGTGGAAGATCCCGAATCTTTCTGGGCTGAAGTGGCCGGCAGTTTTACCTGGCGCAAACCCTGGGAGAAAGTGCTTGAATGGGATTTTAAATCTCCTAATATCAAGTGGTTTTCAGGGGGAAAGCTGAACATCACCGAAAATTGTCTCGATCGTCATCTGGAAGATTCTGGCAATAAGCCCGCCATCATCTGGGAACCGAACGACCCGGAGGAACATCACCGGGTGCTCACCTACCGCGACCTGCACTTTAAGGTGAATAAGTTTTGCAATGTTTTAAAAAACAATGGCGTCCAACGCGGCGACCGGGTATGTATTTATATGGGTATGGTTCCTGAACTGGCCATCGCCGTGCTGGCCTGCGCAAGGCTGGGCGCCATCCATTCTGTTATCTTTGGCGGATTCAGCGCGCAAAGTATTGCCGACCGCCTGGAAGATGCCCGGGCCGAATTTATTATTACCTGTGACGGCGCGTTCCGGGGTCAAAAAGAAATTCCCTTAAAAAGCGTAATAGATGATGCACTCATCCAGTGCAAGTTTGTGAAAAGAGTTATTGTGCTTACCCGCACCCGCACCCCGGTTAGTATGATTAAAGGCCGGGATGTATGGTGGGAAGATGAAATTAAAAAAGTAGAAACCCAGGGGAACCCCGATTGTCCGGCCGAAGAAATGGACGCCGAAGACACGCTTTTTATCTTATATACATCGGGATCCACCGGAAAACCAAAAGGCGTTGTTCACACCTGCGGTGGTTATATGGTGTACACGAACTACAGCTTTTTGAATGTATTTCAGTATCAGCCCGGGGATGTGTTTTTCTGCACCGCCGATATTGGCTGGATTACCGGCCATAGCTATATCGTATATGGACCTTTAAGCGCGGGCGCAACCACGCTGATGTTTGAAGGCGTGCCCACCTGGCCCGACGCCGGCCGGTTTTGGAATATAGTCGACAAGTTTAAAGTGAATGTATTGTACACCGCTCCCACCGCGATCCGCTCGCTGATGGGATATGGACTGGGTCCGGTTCATGGCCACGATCTCAGTTCATTAAAAGTTCTGGGAACTGTTGGTGAGCCCATCAACGACGAAGCCTGGCATTGGTATCATGATAATATCGGAAAGGGAAAATGCCCGATCGTTGATACCTGGTGGCAGACTGAAACCGGTGGGATCATGATTTCCAATATGGCGGGAATTACCCCGGCTAAATCTACTTATGCCACCCTGCCCCTGCCCGGAGTGCAGCCGGTGCTGGTAGACGAAAATGGAAACGAGGTGACCGGCAATCCGGCCAATGGAAATTTATGCATCCGGTTCCCCTGGCCCGGGATGCTGCGAACCACTTATGGCGATCACGAGCGGTTCAAACAGACTTATTTTTCTACTTATGAGAACATGTATTTTACCGGTGATGGTTCGCTTCGCGATAAAGACGGAAACTACCGGATTACCGGCAGAGTGGACGATGTATTAAATGTCAGTGGGCACCGGATCGGAACCGCCGAAGTTGAAAATGCTATTAATATGCATGCCGGGGTGGTGGAAAGCGCGGTGGTTGGATATCCGCACGATATCAAAGGCCAGGGGATCTATGCCTATATCATTTACCAGGGCCGCCACGACGATGAGAACCTGACCCGGAAAGATATTTCACTCACGGTGGCACGAATAATCGGTGCCATTGCCAAACCCGATAAGATCCAGTTTGTAAAAGGACTGCCTAAAACCCGCAGTGGTAAAATCATGCGCCGGATTCTGCGAAAGGTGGCGGAAGGCGAAACATCCAATCTCGGCGATACTTCTACGCTCTTAGACCCTGGTGTGGTGGAAGAGATTGTGGAAGGAAAGCTGTAGGAAGGATGATAATGTGCGAATGTGCCAATGTGATAATGTGATAATGTGATAATGCGATAATGCGGTAATGTGATAATGTACGAATGTGCAAATGTGCTAACGTGGTAATCATTGGTGTCCGGGTAAAATGTATTCCCTGGGCCTCGGAAGAAATCCGTTAAGAAAATTGAAACGGACGGCAGGATAATGTGCCAATATACCAATGTGCAAATGTGATAATGTGATAATGTGATAATGTGGAAATTTGCTAATATCCAAATTGAAACGGGCGACGTAAAATAAAAACAAGTCACAGCTAAAGAGTAGAACTGTCCGGATTTGAATTTGCACATTTGCACATCATTGGTGTCCGGGTATAATGTATTTCC
>JAEZAY010000357.1 GCA_023427575.1 Bacteroidota bacterium
TAATCCTGGCTTGTATAAACCTGAGTACCGTTTTTTCGCAATCGAATCCACTGGAGCTTTGGTATACAAAGCCGGCGACAAACTGGAATGAAGCTTTGCCCGCCGGGAACGGCCGGATGGGCGCCATGGTATTTGGAGGCGTTAATGAGGAGCGAATTCAACTGAATGAAGAGTCGGTATGGGCCGGTAACAATATTAATATCAACAATCCGGAAGCGCTCAGTCATCTGGATGAAATCCGGCGGCTGATCTTTAATGACAGTATTCAGAAAGCTTACGATCTTAGCAGCCGGTATTTACTGGCAACCCCTCCTGATTTCAGATCTTATCAAACATTGGGGGATTTGTACATTGATATGGGTCGCCAGCCTTCGTATAAAAATTACCGGCGTTCGCTGGATCTTTCTACCGGCGTGGCAACTACAAGCTTTGAAGTTGATGGGGTCAACTATACCCGCGAACTCTTCGTTTCGGCCCCAGCCAATAGCGTTGTCCTTCGGATAAGATCCGGTAAACCCGGATCCCTGCATTGTAAGATCATGCTGGCCCGCGAAAAAGATGCTTCGGTGCAGGTGGAAGGCGAGCGGCGCATTGTAATGAAAGGCCATTTACTGGATGTTTCTGATAAAATAAACGGCCCCGGGGGAGCGGGAGTTCGGTTTTCTTCTGTAGCCGACCTGGATATTAAAGGCGGCAAACTTACTCCGGGCACGAACAGTATATTGGTGGAAGGCGCCGATATGGTAATGGTGCGGATCACGGCCGCTACCGATTATGATTTTCCTTCATTGAACTTCGACAGAAGTATAGATCCACTCTCGGTCTGTAACGATATACTCACAAAAAGCAAGGGCCGCTCTTACGAGGAATTATACCAGGAGCATCTGGCGGACCATTCACAAATGTTCGGGCGGGTATCATTTTCAATTGAAGGCAATGATCGGGCAGACCTGCCAACAGATCAACGGCTTGAAGAGTATAAAAAAAGACCGGATGATGCTATGCTTCCGGCTTTGTATTTTCAATACGGTCGTTATCTGCTGATGGGCAGTTCGCGGGCGCCGGGGCGTTTGCCCGCTAACCTGCAGGGCGTTTGGAATCATCATTACCATGCACCCTGGGCTTCCGACTATCATACCAATATCAATATCCAGATGAATTATTGGCCGGCTGAGCTTTGTAACCTGAGTGAAACGACGAAGCCGCTGTTCGACTTTATAAACCATTATCGGGTACCCGGCCGCGTTACTGCAAAGGAAATGTATGGCGCGAGAGGGTGGACCATGCACCATGCTACCGATATTTATGGTAAAACAGCAATCAATGCCGGCATACACTGGGGAACTTCGCCATTGTCGGCAGCCTGGCTTTGCCAGCATTTATGGGAACATTACCTTTTCACCGGCGATGAGGTTTTCCTCCGCGATACGGCATATCCGATTATGAAAGAAGCTGCCGAATTTGTTCAAAGCTTTCTGGTGCGATCGCCGGAAGGCAATTGGGTAACAAACCCATCGGTGTCTCCTGAAAACAGTTTTAAGTTACCCGACGGCTCATCGGCGCAACTGACCTATGCTCCTGCAATGGACGTGATGCTGATCCGTACCTTATACGATGCCGTGATCCGTTCGGCTGAAAAGCTGAAAACGGATAAGGCCTTTGTAAAAGCACTGAGAGATCAGCTGAAAGATTTGCCGCCAATCCGGATCAGCGAGCGCTACGGAATTGTACAGGAATGGATCAAAGATTATGAAGAAGCCGAGCCGGGGCATCGCCATATGTCGCAATTGTATGGCTTGCATCCTTCCAACCTGATCAATTCCAAAACGCCCGATCTGATGGAAGCTTCCCGGAAAACCCTTGAAAGACGGCTTTCTCATGGTGGCGGACATACCGGATGGAGCAGAGCCTGGATCATTAACTTTTATGCACGGCTTCTCGATGGCGATAAAGCGTATGAAAATCTGGTGGCGTTGCTGACGAAATCAACTCTTAAAAACCTTTTCGACGACCATCCTCCCTTTCAGATTGACGGAAATTTTGGCGGCACCGCGGGCATCGCCGAAATGTTGCTGCAATCGCATGAAGATTATATTCATGTTTTGCCCGCCTTACCCAATGCATGGAAATCCGGGTCCATACACGGACTGGTGGCCAGGGGCGGTTTTGTAACGAATCTTGACTGGAAAGATGGAAATTTAACCGCTGCCGAATTTTTATCTAAAAATGGTAATCCGCTGGTTGTTTTTTATAAAGGCAAAAAGATAACATTAAAAACCAGACCGGGTCAGCGTTATGTGCTTGGTAAAGATTTTCAGTTATAGATTTGCATTTAACAGTGTAACATATGAGCTCATATCTGGTTTTGGAAAATGTGCTGGATCAACTGATGCAAAAATACAAAAGCCGGGTGCCAGCCGTTTCGGGTATTATCAATGCGATGATAGAAAAAGGCCTGATCGCCGGTGAAACGGAGATTGAGAACGACCATATCGCTTTTCGTACCCTGGGTGTAGAACATTTGGGAATCGCGTCGCTGGAGAAAATTTTTCTTCACCATGGCTATTCTAAAAAAGATCCTTATTTCTTCGCAGAAAAAAAGCTGGATGCTTACTGGTATGCGCCGCCTGTTGAAACATTGCCGCGGATCTTTATAAGCGAACTCCGGGTGAAAGACCTGACGGAAAATACCCAACAGATCATCCGGAAATATACCAATGAAGTAAAAGCCGATCCCGTTGATGCGCTGGATCTGGACAATGCACAGCAGGTTGGTAAATTTCTTCACGACAGTTTATGGTCAACGCCAACGCTGGAGGATTACAATACACTTGCATCTGAAACTGAATACGCCGCCTGGGTAATTTACAACAAGTATTATTTAAATCATTTTACCATAAGCGTTCATAATCTGCCGGACGGGTTCAATACGATCGCGGGCTTTAATAATTTTGTAGAATCAAAAGGGTTTCGTTTAAATGATTCTGGTGGCAAAATAAAAGAAAGTCCTGACCAATTGCTACTTCAAAGTTCTACGGTGGCCGAAATGGTACCGGCGGTATTTGCGGGAGGTGAGGAGATAATGATTCCCGGTTCTTACGTGGAATTCGCTGAAAGACGGGTTCTTCCAGAATTTCGCTCTTTACCCAAAACGGAAATCAGGAGTGAACACCGGAGGGAAGTGTTTGAAGCCAATAATGC
>JAEZAY010000373.1 GCA_023427575.1 Bacteroidota bacterium
GGAAAATTATTACCGGACAGCAATGATAATCTATTCCACCACGGATTCCGGAACAATATTGAGCGGAACGGTAATTTTCAAAGTACAGCCTTCACCCGGTGCAGACTGGATCTCAAGCTTTCCTTCAAACAATTCCAGTCTTTGGCGGATATTACCCAGGCCTCTGCCCTTTAAAGGCTTTTGTATCTCAAATCCTTTGCCGTCATCGCGAATCCGCAGGTCTATAGCACCATTCCGGTAGCGGAAAACAACCCAGACATTTTTTGCTTCAGCATGAGTGGCTATATTATTCAGTTGTTCCTGTATGATCCGGAACAATGAAAAGCGCAAATCTTCTTCCAGCCTATCAAGAAGAGCGGTGGAGTCGAAATGCACATTGAACTTTTTCACGGCATGATAAGAACTCATCAGTTCCTGCAGGGCCTCGGCCAGTCCAATATCGTTCATAGTGGGAGGGATCAGCGATTTACACATGTTCCTGATATCGCTGATCACGTGCTGGATAACGTCTTCGCCTTTTTCAATCATTGAAATCCGTTCGGCATCATTGGTTTTTGCAAAGTTCAGGTATAGTTTGGCGGTAGCAAGTCGCTGATTAATATTGTCGTGCAATTCTGAGCCAAGAAACTGTCTTTCCTTTTCCTGTCCGGATAATTGCGCCCGGATAATTTTTTTCTGTTCGGCCAGTTTTCGCCTTTGCTTTCGGCGGCTGCTGTACAAGATCCAAAGGACCAGGCCGGCCAGTAGTAGAAGTATAAATACCTTAAAGCCCGTGGTCTGATAAAAATGGGGTTCAACGGAAAATGTCCAGACTGCAGTATCCGACCATTGCCCATACAATTCGGCTTTAACTTCAAAATGATAGGTTCCCGGACTTAATTCCGAAAAATACGCTACCTGCCGGTCGCCGGCATCAATCCAGGAATTACTGAGACCTTTCAGCCTGTAATAGTATTTTATTTCCGAGGCTTTCGTAAAATCAATACTGGAGTATTTGATTTCAATATTATAAACATTCGCGGGGATCAAAACTTCCTGGTCCGGATGCAATTCTTTGTCGGCATAGCGGATTAATTCCAGGTTGATATTAACCGGGTTTATTTCTTCATTGATGAGCCTGGTATCAACGATTGAAACGCCTTCCGTAGTGGGAAACCATAAAGTTCCATCCTGCATTTTCCATCCGGCGGGAAATATCCCTCCATTGGTTTCCGCGTTCACCATACCATCGATGGTATTGAATAATCGTACCGGCAGATACGCTGGTTTACCACTGCGTACCGCCTCCCTTAAAGCTGTAATACTTACTCTTTGCAGGCCAAAATTTCCACTGAGCCAGAGGAAATTTTTATCATCGGCGAGAAGCCGGTAAATTTCATTGAAAACAAGGCCGTCTGTATTGTCAAGCAAGGTAAACCGATCATTTTCGTAACAAACCAGGCCCTTATCTGTGGCCATCCACAAACATCCCAGCTCGTCTTCATAAAATCCAAATACGATATCGGCGGGAAATTTCTTTTCCTGATGAAAGAGCTCCCATTTCCCAAGCGAATCAATCCGGATTGCACCGGCGCCACGGCTACCAAGCCAGATGTTTTTCCGGCTGTCTTCGAATATGCTGATGAAGTTGGTATTTCGAAGTGCGGGCAGCGGGTCTTTCTTTTGGAGTTTGCCCTTCTCAAGCGTATAAATTCCACCCATCCGGCTGGTGATCCAGAGACGTTTACCGGAATCGTAAAAGATGGATCCGATGGTATTGTTCAGCAATCCATCGGCCTTTGAATAGATTTTTTCCAGCTTGCCGCTTTTGAGATTAATCTGGTTCAACCCATTGGCAGTGCCAACATATATATGGGTTTCCGTTCCATATACGGACAGGATCAGATTGTTCGATAAACTGTTTGCCGTGCTGTAATTGGTTTTTACTCCATCCCGGATCCGGTTAATGCCTTTACCCGCCGTACCAATCCAGATCTCGCCCGAGGGGTGCTGGTAAATGGGAAGAATGACTTCGCCAGTCAGGCTGTTCTCACGAGGAAGGCGGCTAAGCTGCGCCGGTTTTACCTGCACCAGGCCGGAAGAGTTTGTTCCAAGCCAAACGAGATTATTGTTGGCGAATAATATAGACCGGATTCCGACATGCGAATAATTTTCCTGGTCGGGCGTATAAAATTTGCCATCCGAAAGGATCTGAAATCCGGAATTGCGGGTTCCAACCCAAATGGATCCTTCGGGCCCTTCCGCAATGCTGTTAATGTATAATTCATTCAGGCCTTCTTTATATTGAATGGTATCGGTGGGGGATATGCGAAAAACGCCGTGGTCGGCGGTGCCCAGCCAAAGATGGCCGCTGCGCGTCGATTCCATGGTGGTGATCTGAATATCGTTGAAGCGCTCTATAAACGTCGGCTTTTCATCCACCAGCTTGTAAAGGCCTTTCACTGTACTTATTAACAGCTCGTTTCTATAACTGTAAATCTTATCAATGGGGGCCAGCTTTTCATTGCTCCAGCCCGCATGGGTATGTATCGAATCGTTTTCAATAAACAGCAGTTTGCTGCCGGCTGTTCCAATCCAAAGCCGGCCATAGGGCTCGGCATAGCTTGTTTTAATCCATTCCCGGTGAAGCAAAGGGCGCAGGTCAAAACTTTTAAACTGTTTTTTTGTTATCAGAAGAACAGAGTTCCGGCTTCCGGCCCAAATCCCGATTTCAGAAGGAGAAAGATCATAAAATACGCTGGAAAAAAGACCTGCAGTGTTGTGTTCGTTGCGAACGATAAACTCCGACCCGTTAAACCGCACGATTCCTGCCTCTGTAGCCGCCCAGAGATATCCGTCGGAATCATAAATCATGTCGTTAACGGTATTTTGCGGAAGCCCGTTTTTGTTGTTCCAGTTCCGGTAAACATACTGCGTACCGCGCGATTGCGCGATGACCGTTTCCGTGATCAGAACAATTGCAATACAAAATACTGCCCGGGTCAGGCGGGTAAGTTTCAACATCTGGGTTTTATAACTGGAAATAACCGGGGTTTAGTATCATTTCCGGTATGGATAAAAAACAAATATAATTGAAGCCGCGATATACAGGCAGGTCACAAAAAAAAAATATACAGAAAAACCCGTATTAAGTTTGAAGCTTTTTCTAATTCGCGGTTTTTTTATTGAACTAAAAAACCCGAATCTGTACCTGCAATGTATAGCCGAAGCCGGGGCCGGAATTCCGCGGTTTTTAAGCTTGCTCTTTTTGATTTCCGGCTTAATTAACGGCTCCCATAATTATTTACCGGTTTCCGATTCCAGCCTGTCTACCCCGGTCGTTCCAATTCGGGGCAGACAAGCGGTTCGGAGAATCAATCTTTTTTAACCTGTTGAGAATGCCTGTTCTTACTTCGAAAAAATTGTGTCTTTTGGATTGCCTCCCGATTTGAGAAAGGCCAGCAGATCTTTCAGTTCTTCCGCATTTAATCGGTTGATCATTCCCGGTAGCATGGGCGAAACTTCCGAAACTCTGGTAGATGATACCGTCGATTTGGAAACCTCCCGGGTAACATGGGGTGCAAACGGATTCTGCGAAATCACATAGTTATTTTCGTCTTCGCTGATCAGACGCCCTAATACGGAGCCGCCTTCTTTCAGGTTAAAAACCGTAGCCCCATACTGATCGGATATGCTTTTATTCGGATCTATAATGGCCTCCAGGATATCCTTGTACGAGAACCTGGTACCAAGCTGGGTAAGATCGGGGCCCGCAACGCCGCCTTCGCCATTCATCTGATGGCAGGAGGCGCAAAGCGTAGCTATATACATGGCCTTGCCTCTTTCAAAATTTCGCTGATAAATCCCGCTATCCACAATCGCCATGGTTTCTTCCATGGTCCAGTTATGCCAGGATCCTTCGGGCTGCATTTTTGCCTTCACCGCGGAACTTCCTGCCACCCGGATTAAAGAATCGCCTGAAATCCGGCTGTAATGAGCCCGCAGATCATCGCTTACCTGATTCAATGCGTTCTTACGCACGCCGTTGATAAATCCGGTGAAACTGAATCCTCCGT
>JAEZAY010000413.1 GCA_023427575.1 Bacteroidota bacterium
TTCCGACTGATACTGTTCAATGCTTTCCCGGTTGAGGCATTGGCCCACCATCGTTACGAATTCATTATTTTCTTTAAAGAATTGGGGCAGATATAGATTCATTCTGCCTTCATACGATTGCTGATCAAAATCGATCGGGCGGATCCGGTATTGATAGACTTCAATATCCGGCGTCATCTCCACAACAAAATTGTAGGAGCGCATATCGCCCAGTAATCGTACAAAGCAGCGCTGGTTAAACTTCACAAATTCCTTGGCGAAGCGGATCTTATTCGTCAGCGGATCATTCATGTAATTGCGCAGGAACAAATCCCCCGGAATTCCGGGAATATGTTCTTCCACCAGCGTTTCGCGGTTTGTAAAAAAAGTGATCCGGTCGGGCGATAGAATATGCTCGAGTTCGAGGCCATATACTCTGGAAGCATCGGCCTGCTTGATATAATAATGATCATAATTATCATTAAACTTATTCACGATCCGGATCCGGAACGGATTGGAATTTCCGAATGTGCAATAGTCAACGCGGGCTACATCTAAATGTTTGGTAAAACTGAGATCTCCCTCCGTTTTTAAAAAAGCATACGTATTGATTAGCGCTTCGCGGATATGCTGCCATTCGCGGGCATCGTAGATAACCGTTTCCCACAATGTATCCTTTCCATTCTTATCGATCAGGGGAACCGAATAGGTCATCCGCAGCAGGTCGCGGTAGGAAACCGGCAGTTTCACTTCGCGGCCGTGGATCTTCAGATAATTCTTCAGATTTTCCGTTACCGGATAGATGGGTTTCTTACGGGAAGGCTTAAACGAGATGCTGAATTCACCCGGCTTCATCATAATTGAATATACAAAATAGGATAAGGATGAATTCTAAAAACTTCCGAGCCCTGTCTTTATTTCAAGCGCCAGCTTTTGCAGGTAAAGCGCTGATTGCACCAGGCGGCTGCCATACCAGCTAAACATTTCACCATCGGCCAGTTGCAGGTGCAGGCCCGGCAGCAGGCGCTGCAGCTCAGGCAGATGTTTTTCAGAAAAAGGATAAGGTTCAGAAGTTAGAATCAGGAGGCGGGCGCCGGAATCCCGGATCTGCTCAAGGCTGAGTTCCGGATACCGGGTATAATTGGAAAATACATTTTTTAGCCCGCAGCGTTTCATCATATCGTCGATGAACGTTTGCGAACCCGCCACCATATAGGGGTCCTTCCAGATAAGGCAGGCAGTAGGAATGTTGAAATCCACGCTTTGCTTCAGCAAAGCAAAGTTTTCCGTTATCCGGTACACCAATTGGTTTGCTTCAGCTTCTTTTCCGGTGATGGAGCCAATCTGTGCGATCATTTCAATAGCCTCTTCCAGGTTGTGGATATTGCTGATCCAAACTGGAAATTCAGCGGCCAGTGTTTCAATTTGCTGGCGGGAATTTTCTTCCTTATTAGAAAGAATCAAATCCGGTTGCAGCGATCTGATCTTTTCCAAATGCAGATTTTTCGTTCCGCCCACCCGCGTTTTGCTGCGAAACCATTTATGAGGATGGACGCAGAATTTTGTTATTCCACAAACTTCATCTTCGAGACCCAGTTCATACAATAATTCAGTTTGCGAGGGAACTACTGATACGATTCTTTTCGGAATGCCCGGGATCTGAACGCTGCGTCCGGTCTGATCTTTGAAAGTCCTGGATTCAGTAGGATCGTGCATATTTCTTATTCAGGATTCGCAATAAGAATTCCTTTCTCACCGGTGTTTAAGATGGCTCAATGGCCAAGCGCCTGAATCAGATCGTATTTAGTTACGATGTGGAAGTTACCGGCATCGTCTTTGGCCATTACGGCTCCGTTTTCTTTGCTGATAAGGGCGCTGATCCTTTCCACCGGCGTATCGAAAGCGATCATTGGATAAGACGCTTCAGAGATCTCTTCCACTTTTTTTGTTTTAATATCGATGCCGTTATTCATCATCTTGTTGAACAGTCCGCTTTCACTGATGGAGCCAATGATTTCGCCATCCCTGGTGATTGGGATATTTTCGATATGGTATTTCTGCATCAGCTCAAAAGCTTCCGTTACCGTTTGTCCTTCCTGAACCGTGATCAGCTTTTTAGCCCCGCGGCTGCTGATTATATCCCGGAAGGTTCTAACGGATATGAATCCACGCTCCATCATCCATTGGTCGTTGTATACTTTTCCAACATAGCGGCTACCATGATCGTGCAGTATAACCACTACCAGATCGTCTTTCTTCAATTGATCCTTCATCTGGAACAATCCCTGAATGGCAGTACCGGCGCTATAGCCGCAAAACAGACCTTCCTCTCTTGCCAGCCGCCGCGTAACCAGGGCAGCATCTTTATCGGTAACCTGGCGGAAATCATCAATAAGCTGCATATCGTAGTTCTGCGGCACAAAATCTTCACCAATGCCTTCGGTAATATATGGATGAACCTGGTTCATATCCACTTCGCCGGTTTTAAAATAATGGGTTAGCAGCGAGCCATAGGGATCCATTGCCCATACTTTTATCGCCGGATTTTTTTCTTTCAGATATTGAGCGATTCCGGTTATGGTGCCCCCGGTTCCGGTTGCCACCACCAGATGCGTTATTTTGCCATCTGTCTGCTTCCAGATCTCCGGGCCGGTTGTTTCATAATGCGCCAGCCGGTTAGACAGGTTATCGTACTGGTTCATGTAAAATGAATTCGGTACTTCTTTGGCCAGTCTTTTTGATACGGAGTAATAGGAGCGGGGATCTTCGGGATCAACATTTGTTGGACATACGATCACCTCCGCGCCAAGCGCCTTTAAAATATCAATCTTTTCTTTCGATTGTTTATCGGTAGTGGTGAAAATACATTTATAGCCTTTTACAACGGCTGCCAGGGCCAGGCCCATACCGGTATTTCCGGAAGTTCCTTCAATAATGGTTCCACCTGGTTTCAATTTCCCCTCCAGTTCGGCCACTTCCACCATTTTTAATGCCATCCGGTCTTTCGCTGAATTTCCCGGATTAAAATATTCGACCTTTGCCAGTACGGTACAGGGAAGGTCCCGGGTAATCTTATTCAGACGCACCAGTGGCGTGTTGCCGATCGTTTCCAGTATATTATTTTTTATATCCATAATCTGATAAAGTTGTAAAGGTAGTTTAACCGGTAAAACAAAATTTTTTCTTTGAACTCAATTTTTACATTTGCCAGCCTGAAGCGGGAAAGTACTGTTTAATTATACGTTATGGAATTAAAATATATTCAAAAAATCGCTGAGACTCAAAGCGTTTCGATAAAGCAGGTGAATAATGTTCATCAATTGCATACCGAAGGATCCACCATCCCATTCATTGCGCGATACCGGAAAGAAGCAACCGGCAACCTGGATGAAGTTCAAATTGGAAATGTAGTAGACCAGATTAAGTATTTTCAGGAACTGGATAAGAGAAAAGAAACGGTGATTAAAACCATTCAAGGTTTAGGTAAACTGAGCCCGGAATTAAAAACCAGGATTGAAAATAGTTTTGATGCAACCGAACTGGAAGATCTTTACCTTCCTTATAAACCCAAAAGAAAAACCCGGGCAACCACTGCCATTGAAAAAGGTCTTGAACCACTGGCCAAATCCATATTTGAACAGGATGGAGCTGAACTGCTGGCCGAAGCGGAAACATTTCTGAACGAGCAGGTGAAAGACAGCAAAGAAGCATTGCAGGGCGCCCGCGATATTATCGCGGAATGGATTTCGGAAAATGAACAGGCAAGGAATAAAATCAGACAACTATTTACCGAAGAAGCGGTGATCTCTTCAAAGGTGCTTACCAGTAAAAAGGAGGCGGAGGAAGCGCAGAAGTACCGCGACTATTTTGAGTTCAGCGAGCCATTGTCCAAATGCCCATCACACCGCTTGCTGGCGATTCGCCGTGGCGAAAAAGAAGGGTATCTTATCATGGATATTAATATCGATAAGCAGGGTGCTGTGGATGATCTGAACCGGATCTTTGTAAAAGCGTCGGGTCCGAAAAGTACTGAAGTGGCAAAAGCGGTTGAAGACAGTTTTGAACGCCTTCTGAAACCTTCCATTGAAAATGAGTTTCGGCTATTGAGTAAAAACCAGGCCGATGAAGAAGCGATAAAGGTATTTGCTGAAAATCTTCGTCAATTACTACTTGCTTCACCGCTTGGTTCGAAAAAAGTTCTGGCCATTGATCCTGGTTTCAGAACCGGTTGCAAAATTGTTTGCCTCGATGAGCAGGGCAACTTCCGATATAACGGTACCATATATCCGCATCCGCCCCAGCAGGAAACAACCCGCTCTATTGCCGAACTGAAGAAGCTGGTTGAAAAATTTGATATCGAGGCAATCGGTGTTGGAAACGGAACCGCCGGTCGCGAAACCGAACAAATGGTTCGGGGCATTGATTTCGGCCGCCCTGTTTCAATATTTATGGTGAACGAAAGTGGTGCTTCGATTTATTCTGCTTCCGAAGTTGCCAGGGAAGAGTTTCCCGAAGAAGATGTTACGGTTCGCGGTGCGATTAGTATTGGCCGGCGTTTGCTCGATCCGTTAAGCGAACTGGTGAAGATCGATGCGAAATCAATTGGCGTAGGGCAATACCAGCACGATGTAAATCAAACCAAATTAAAAGACGAGCTGGATAAGGTAGTGGAAAGTTGTGTGAACCATGTGGGCGTGGATCTGAATACGGCAAGCAAACATTTGCTTACCTATGTATCGGGACTTAGTGCTACTCTGGCCAAAAACATCGTTGAATACCGTTCAAAGAACGGGGCTTTTAAAAGCCGCGACGAACTCCGGAAAGTATCGATGATGGGACCCAAAACTTTTGAACAGTGCGCGGGGTTTTTAAGGATCCGCGATGCGGAAAATCCACTGGATAACAGTTCAGTGCATCCGGAAAGTTATTTCGTGGTGGAGTCAATGGTTAAAGATCTGAACTGTTCAGTATCCGATCTGATTCGTAAGCCAGAGCTGCGGAAGCAGATTGTAAAAAAGCAGTACGTTTCTGAAAAAGTAGGGCAGTTTACCATCGAGTATATTTTAAAAGAACTGGAAAAACCCGGCCGCGATCCCAGAAACCAGATCGAGGAATTCCGGTTTGAGGAAACCATTAAAACCATTGAAGACCTGAAGCCGGGGATGACCGTTCCGGGAATCGTTACCAATATCACCAATTTTGGGGCCTTTGTCGATATTGGGGTTAAGCAGGATGGACTGGTGCATGTATCGCAGATTAGCAACACATTTATCACCGACC
>JAEZAY010000430.1 GCA_023427575.1 Bacteroidota bacterium
GTGGCATAAGAAGCGCCTATAACCATGGCAATATATCCGGCATGATGAGAAGCCGGTATGTCTTCTTCGGAGATCCGGTCCTTTTCCGGAATGAAATAATCAAGCCCCCTCCCATCATCCCTGATCCCAAAAGAGGAAACCGTATCCAGGCTTCTCAGGCTGATATGGCGTTTTGGCATCAGATCAATATGAAAATTCGTAAGTACAAATTTTTCAAAGCTGAGCTTATTGATTGTAAATGATTTCTTTTTTAAAGCTCGTTTCAGTTTTGCCGAACGAAAGTTTCGATGCAGATCAATTATATAATCATAATCTTCCGCCTTTAACTGTTCAATCAGCTCATCCATATTATTGTCATAATAAAAAAACCTGTCAATGTAAGGATTGGATTCTGTAACAACCCGGAATGAAGACCTGGTAAGAAAATGCAGTTCCGCCGTTATCAACTGCTTCTTTAAACAACGTAATACCGGTGAAGCCAGTACTATATCCCCGATGGAAGAAAACCGGATTACAAGAAATTTCATGAGGATAGATTTAACCGTTTAAAACAAACTTACAGTTCCACATAATCGAGATCCTTATTGAAGGTTTCTTCGGTCATTATGGCCGCCACAACGGTTATCAGCATAAGGATAATACCAGTAACCCATCCGCTTTTTACATAACCCAGTGAAGGCTGCATGGCAGTAAACAAAACCGATATAAAAGCCAGCGATCCGCGCACCATATTCGGTACGGTGGTAGCTGCCGTAGCACGGATATTGGTTCCAAATTGTTCGGCGGCAATGGTTACGAATATAGCCCAGAAACCGGTTCCAAACCCAAGAACCGCGCAGGCGGCATATAACATAGATACAGGCTGTCCGTGCAGGTTAAAAAACATAGCGATCCCGATCGCGGTTATACCGAAGAAAACATAGAGGGCTTTTTTCCGGCTCTTCAAAGCCTGGCTTAAAAATCCAATGGCGATATCGCCCATGGAAATGGCCGCGTACGCAAACATTACGGCCTTGCCCGGATCAACCGTTCCGGTTATGCCCATCTTCTCACCAAACTCTTTGGAAAAGGTAACCAGGATTCCGATTACATACCAGGTTGGCAACCCGATCAAAATGCATAGCAAATATTTTTTAAACCGTTGGGTATTATTGAAAAACATCAGAAAATTTCCCTTGGAAATATTTTTGTTTTCAATGCTTTTAAACATTCCCGATTCGAGTACCCGTACCCGTAAGAAGAGTAATAGAAAACCCAAACCGCCCCCAATAAAATAACAGGTTCGCCAGTCAAAATTTTCTTTAATGAAAAAGGCAAGCACGGCTCCCGTGAGCCCTACTCCTGCTACGAGGGAGGTACCGATACCCCTTTTTTCTTTAGGAAGAAGTTCGCTTACCAGCGTAATTCCGGCGCCCAGTTCACCGGCCAGCCCTATCCCGGTAATAAACCGGATCAGGGCATACTGAGGCACCGTTTGTACAAAGCCGTTGGCAATATTTCCCAGGGAATAAAGAATGATGGACGCATACAGCACTTTCAGTCTTCCTTTTTTATCTCCCAGTACACCCCAAAAAATTCCGCCGATCAAAAGGCCGATCATTTGGCTGTTGATGATAAACAATCCGTCCGAAGCAATGGCTGCGTCGTCCAATCCCAGAGAACGCAATGAGGGAACCCTGATTATGCTGAAAAGAAGCAGATCATATATATCTACAAAATAGCCCAGCGCAGCAACTATTACAGCAATATTGAGAACTGAAACAGGCTTTTTGGTCATGCAGTCTTATTTTGACGCCGTGCCGGATATATTCCTTCTAAATAATATCTTCTGTTTTATCGGAAGGCTGATTGCTTTTAACCTTACCGAAAATCACCTTATATAACACAGGCAGTGTGGTTACCAGTACAATGATAAGAACAATCACCTCGAGGTGTTGCTTCAGATCGAAATTATATTTTTTTATAAAGAACTGGTACAGGTAGTGACCTGCAAACAGCATGCTGGTAGACCAGGCGATGCAGCCCACGATATTATAAAAAGCAAATCTTTTCCGGTCCATGCCCACAATACCCGCCACTATGGGCGCAAAGGTCCGTACCAATGGAAGGAAGCGGGCAAACACGATGGCGCCGCCACCATGCTTTTCATAAAAGTCGCGGGCCTGGAAAAGATGTTTTTTGCGGAAGAAGAAACTGTCTTTTCTTTCGAAAAGATAAGGACCGCTTTTGGCGCCAAACCAGTAACCTACAAAGTTGCCGGCCACCCCGGCGATTATCACCAGCACATTAATCATCATCAGGTTTGAAAAATCATAACCGGTGTTATAGAAATAATGAGCCAGTTCATTACTGTAAATTCCGGAAACAAACAGTAAACTGTCGCCGGGTAAAAAGAATCCGGCAAACAGACCGGTTTCGGCAAAAACGATGAACAACACCAGCCACAGCCCGCCATTCTGAATATAAAACTCAGGATTCAGCAGATCTTTCCAGGTAAAAACCAACAATTCGAGCATGATAAAGTGTAAATTATTTTTTTAAAATTTCTGCTCCCCAGGGGCAGTAAAATTATTTGTTTTTTTATAGGCTTTTAATATTGTTGTCCCGCTATGCAGGCTCCAGTTCTCCTTCCCATTTACTAACCACAGTTGTTGCCAGTGCATTTCCCAATACGTTGGTCATGCTTCTGAACATATCACAAAAATGATCGATTGGTAAAATAAGGGCAATCCCTTCGGGAGGAATGTCGAACATGGCACAGGTTGCGGCCACCACCACCAGCGAAGCCCGGGGAACGCCCGCAATTCCCTTACTGGTCAGCATCAACACCAGTAACATGGTAAGCTGAGTTCCCATGTCGAGGTGAATGCCATACGCCTGCGCAATGGCCAGACTCGCGAACGTCATATACATCATGCTTCCATCCAGATTAAAGGAATAACCCAGGGGTAGTATAAAGGAAACAATCTTGTTTTTACAACCAAAGCGCTCCAGTTCTTCGGTGAGTTTGGGAAAAACCGCTTCACTGCTTGTTGTACTGAATGCTATCAGCAATGGCTGGGCGATCCGCTTCAGCAATCCGGAAACGCGGTTCTTCAGAATTAAAAAACCGACCAGCAACAGCAGGGCCCAGAGCACCATAATTCCTACCAAAAAATACAAGAGGTAAAGGCCGTAAAAGGCAAATACCTCCAGCCCTTTCAGTGCTATAACAGCCGCCATTGCCCCAAATACACCCAGTGGCGCAAAATTCATTACATATCCCACCATTTTCAGGATCACATGCGACACCACTTCCAGTGCTTTCAGAACCGGTTTTGCATAGTCACCAAGGGCGGTCATAGCCACGCCAAAAAATATACTGAATACAACAATCTGCAGAATCTCATTATTCGCCATCGCCTCGAACATGCTTTTTGGAAAAACATGTTCAATAAAGTTTACCATCGAGAACGACTTGGTTTTCCCGATCACATCTTCCGCACCCGAGGTATCCGCGATACTGAGATCGATTGCGGTGCCGGGCTGAAAAAAATTCACCAGCAACATACCGATCAGTAAACTGACCAGCGATGCCGATACAAACCATAACAAGGCTTTTCCGCCAACCCGCCCAACAGATTTCAGGTCGCCGAGTTTGGCAATGCCCACCACCAGTGTGGAAAATACCAGCGGAGCAATTATCATCATTACCAGCCGCAGGAAAATGGTAGTGAGAAGATTAATGGTTTTTGAAAACTTTGTAATGAATTCGGGTGATGAATTCACGTGAACAATATAACCGATACCTACCCCGAGA
>JAEZAY010000435.1 GCA_023427575.1 Bacteroidota bacterium
AGGTTAAACAGGGAATTTTTGCAACAGTAGCTTTCCTTACAATGTTAGGATTTGGAAAACCAGGTTTCCCGAAAGCAATTTGCCGGGAAACCAGTTCTAATATAAAAATAATTTGGAAGGATCCGGCAGGATGACCGCTAATTTCATAAAATCGGAATCGGTTCGGTAATATAGATCGGCAGGAAATATTAAATTTTTAAACCATATTAAGCTTAAGCGAATTGTTTTACATCGTGGATCTGGCGATGAGCAATTTTAAAATCAATAAAAGACTACCGGAATGGCACAAGACAATACCAGTCATCGGGTAATTTCATACACCAGAAAGTTGCCGCTGCCAGTTGCAAACGTTTTGTAGCTGGAACTGATCATATAATTTTTTTTAATAAAGTCGAAAGATGTACTATATGCTGGCTGATCATTTTTTTCTTTTTCCTTTTTCTCCGGCTTGTTTAGTTCTTCATTCAGTTTTTCTATGATATCCAGAACATCGGTAAAATTAAGATCAGGTTTGGATCCCGGCGTTTTTTGTTGAACTGAAGTGTTGCAATTAAAATATATGATGGGATATTGATTACTTGCTGGTACCGGATACTTTAAATCGCTTAAGGGGATGGTTGAACCATCGGGAAATTCCAGGAACCCCGCTTTATTTGAACCAACTATTACCAGGGGCTTTGTGGCGCCAAAACGATGGATCCCTGATAAGAAAGCAGAAGAAGTATTTGCAAAATATATATTGGGATTTTCTGAATCTTCCAACTGCTTTTGAAGAGTTTGAAACTCTTTATCCGCAGGAAGATTTACAAAAAGATCCAGTCTTGTAATATCACCATATTTATTAACAGATTTTGGTGGGGCTCGATGGTTTTTAGGATTATAAACCAATGTACCCGGAACTCTTTTTTTAAGAATAGATGGGCCTTTTTCGGGTGGGGAATTTCTAAAATGTTCAAGTCTTAATAACATTTCCCGGTATTCATCAGACTGGATGGATCTGAATAACCTGTTGTAGCCATCTTGTGATAATTCGATGTAAAGCCCGGTAGGACTTTTTTTTACAGTTTTGTAGAAATCAGCGCTTTGAAAATTTTTAGGTGGACCGACCTGCTGGCCATTGCGGCTGATTGTTGCCGTTAGTTCGTTGTTTTTACTTGAAAATAATTTGACAAGGTATTTCAAACTCTGGCCAGATCCTGTTTCATATATGAAAAAGAAAAGAAGAAGCAACGCTGATTTTATCATTATAGTTATTTAAACGGGGAGGCAGGATTAACCGTTTTAAACCAACAGGGCTGGCGATCGATCGGGAAAATGTACGATAGAAAACTGGTTTATGCAAAGGTCAAGGAAAATTAAATCCGGAACCATCGGATTTATCTGCAGATTCAACATCATTGCTGTCCGGGCAATAATTTTCCCTTCACCCGAAAGTTTTATCAAAGTAAGTTACCAGCAGTCATGGTAAATGGCCTCTTCCACTTTTTTTAGAAAAAAAGTGGAGCAAAAAATCGGGCTCCGGAATAAATCCTAAAAATTGAAACTTCCGGCATAAGGGAATGTGCCAATGTAGAAATGTGCCAATTCAAATCCGTTCAGTTATATTCTTTAGCTGTGACTTGTTTTATTTTACGCCGGCCGTTTCAATTTGGATATTAGCAAATTTCCACATTGGCACATTATCACTGCCGTCCGTTTTCAATTTTTTGAACAGATTTCTTCCGAGGCCCGGAGAACACATCTTACATGGACACGAATGATTCAACATACAGCTATAAATGGGTCAGTCATGAATTTATATGATGATCAGGACAAAACAAACTAATAGCCCGATAATGCCCGCTGGATAACACTTTCTTCCAATAGGCTGTAAAAACTACGAAGACGGCAAATTGAATTAGTTTCCCAAACTTACCCGGGCTGAAACAGAAAACTGCCTAACGTAAATTAATTGGCCCCGCTAAAAGCGAGGCCAGTCAATTGCTTAAACGGAAATCTAAGCAAAAATCATAAGTCTGGTAAACTACTTATTCTTCCTCATTCTTTTTTCCAAAGATCCTTCTGAAAAAACCTTTCTTCTTTTTTTCGTCAACAGTATCTTCTTTTTTCTTGTCGTTGGCGGGATCTTTTTTGTTTTTACCTTTCACTTCATCCAGTACTTTCTGTTCTTCCAGTGATAGTTTCGATTCTACCGGAACCGTACCGGAATCGGGCATTTCAAGATATTCGTCGGCAGATGCATTGCCAACATCCGATCCTTCCGCGCCGGGCGGCGGCGCCCAGTCGCCTAAATCGAGATAATCATATATGGTTTCATTCCGCAGATTCTCAGGAGCTACAAACTTGATGGATTTATCAAGGCCCAGGGTTTTGTCAGCAAAGGCTTTGCTGAAGAAATATTCCCAAATAGGCATGGCTGCTTTACCCCCGTAGCCGAGGTTACTTTCGAGCCGAACAAACCGGTCATCACAACCGATCCAAACGCCGGCCGCCAGTTGCGGCGTAAATCCAATATACCAGGCATCGGAGTTATCGTTGGTCGTTCCGGTTTTACCGGCCATTTCGGCTACGCCTAACCGTGACCTAAGTCCGGCCGCCGTTCCAATATCCACCGGCCCCTGTAACATTCTGGTCAGCGTATAAGCCGTAGCCTGGCTGATCACCTCCTTCATTTCCGTATCAAAACGGGCCAGCACATTGCCGTTCTTATCTTCAATCCGGGTAATATATACCGGCTTGGTACTAAATCCGCCGGTCGGAAACATAGTATAACCCCACATCATTTCAAATAAAGAAAGATCACAGGATCCCAGGCTGATGGAAGGGTAGGGCTCTACCTTGGTTGGAATATTAATCTGTTTTAAAAAATCGGCAAATCGCTGCGGCGTGGTTTGTTTGATCAGGTATGCCGCCACTTCATTCACCGACCAGGTTAGTCCGGATGAAAGACTGCGCGTGCCGGTTCTTCCCATATCTTTTGCCGGAACATAACCCGATCCGGGAAAGTATTGCTGGGTTTGTTCGCATTGCGTTTCAGGAGTAAATCCAAATTCCTCTACCGCCAGAGCATACAAAAAAGGTTTGATGGAAGATCCTACCTGGCGTTTGGTATTCAGGTTTACGTGATCGTATTTATAGTTTTTGAAATCGATCCCGCCCACCCAGGCCTTAACATGGCCGTTCATGGGGTCCATCACCATAAAGGCCGTTTGAAGCATCTCACGGTGATACTTAATCGAATCCGCCGGACTCATTAGCGTATCCACTTCCCGTTTCGTGTTCCAGGCAAACACTTTCATGTTCACCTTCGTTTCAAAATTTTTCTTTATCTCCGATTCGGAAAGTCCTTCAGCCTTCAGCGACTTATAGCGATCGGAGTTTTTCATGGCCGTCTGAAGTACATTTTCTCTTC
>JAEZAY010000510.1 GCA_023427575.1 Bacteroidota bacterium
GGTTATTCATACGGCAAATGAAATTAAGGTTCGAATGGAACTGCCTGTTTCGAACTGCGAATTCGCCGTTTGGATATCTTCCGCATCGGCTCCAAAAAGGCGCCTGTATTCCGCGGCGATAGGAGGTGCATCTTTCATATCATGGAGGCGTACCTGAATTTCCTGGATGTAATTAGACGGTTCGCCCAACAATTTCTGAACGGTATTGATTGAAGCATAACACTGAACATTGTCAAATTCGCGGATGCCCGACTGAAAATAGCCAACCACTTTTAGCTGAAAGCGCTGGCCCCTTGAGGTTGTAACCTGAACTACATCTCCGGGTTCGGCCAAAAGTTTATCAGCAAGTCCTTTTCCCAGAATAATGCTGTTCGGAACCTTGCTGATATCACTTGAACTGCCGGTTGTTACATAATCGCTGAACCGAAACAAACGACTTTCCGCTTCTTCATTTATGCCGTGAATTATACCGTTAATATCGATCGATCCTTCGTTAAAGAATACCTGGGCAATCACCTTGGTTGAAAATCCGGCAACCCGTTGGTCTTCCTCCAGTGTGCGCATGATGCCGCTGCTATTGTAAAGATTCTCGCGGGTGCCGGCAGCTTTTATGGAGCGGATAAAATTATAATGGTCTTTGTATTGTGCCGCCGCGTTCACCGGCTGATTCTGATTTGGCTTAATCTCGTTGTACAGACGGATATCCGGAGTTCGGTTAAGAATTAATCCATCCAGCAGATCATTCAATCCATTCATAAAACCAAGCAGAGTGATAAACATGGTGATGCTGAATGTTACGCCTACGGCCGCCACCAGGGTTTGTTTCCAGCGGGCAAGCAGTAGTGATTTGGCAATTGATAAGATCAGTTTGCTGTTCATGGTTCCGGTTTGGTCAGTACGTCAGATTCAGACAGACCCGAAATGATCTCCACTTTCCGGTAGTCTTTTAAACCGGTGGAAATCCTTCGGCGATCCCCATTATCAAGTATTACGCTGCTGTCATCGGCCAGGTAGTCGCGGGGGATCGTCAGTGCCCTTTCTTTAACCTGAATGATGATATTGGCTTCCGTTGTAAGATTTGGATAGAGCAGGGGCGGTATTTTAGTAAAATCGGCTTCCACCGTAAATGATTTGGTTTGCTGGTTCATGATGGGGTTGATTTTTCGGATCCTGGCGGAAAATACCTGGTCTTTATAGCTGTCCATGGTCAGCAATACCTCCTGCCCAATGCTGATGCGGGCAATATCGTATTCATCCACCTGCAATTCAAGATAAAATTGGTCACTGGCTCCAATTACAGCCACCGGCTTTTGCATGGTAACCATTTCACCTTCTTCCACCAGTATATCGTACACTCTTCCATCGGCGCCGGCCCTTATGGTATAATCACTGGCGGTTGACCCGGATAGTTCCAGATTTTTTTTGGATTGAAGCGCCTGAAACTCCACCTGCTTCCGCAAATCTTCGTAGCGAAGCCTGGCCGCCAGATACGTTTTTGCCGAATTATCATAAGCCAGTTTGCGCTGATCCAGATCATTTTTTGTTCCGATTTGCCGCTCCCACAAGTTCTGTTGTTTGTAATAAAGCATGGAATCGTTTTTCATAACAGAGCGGGCGCGGTCTATTTCTATCCGGGCCTGGTTTAGTTTTTCCTGGTTAGCAGCTACCGATGCATATTCAGCCGCAAGCCGGGCATTTTCATTGCTCAGCCGGGCAGTTTCTCCCGAAAGCCGCATGATGATATCTCCCTGCCTGACGGTGTCGCCCTCCGTTACCTGAATATTCTCGGCGATCCCATTGGCTTTTGAAAAAACCTCGTATTGATTCAGACTTTTTACAATACCAGATGCATAAACCGATTCGGTAATTTTTTCTATTTCCGGGCTGATCTTCCCTTCTTCGCTGTTACACGAAACCAAAAAAATGTATATAGATATGAATGATAAAAACTGTTTCAGCATTCCTGATAGTTTAATACGTTACGAAGTTAGCATCCAGGATTGATTCCGCTTTGAATCAGTATATTTAAGGGAATATCTTCAAACTTTAATCCATAACTTTTAAAACATTATGCCCTTAAAAAGCCTTCACCACCATGATGCCGGCAATATTGGCAGTGCCCGCCGCAATTTTATCAAAAAAACACTTGGATTTGGAGCTGCTCTTTCAATTGGCGGAGTTTTGCCTGGGTTCAGTGCTAAAAGCTATGCTTCGGTTATGGGCGCAAATGAGCGCATAAGGGTCGCCGTAATGGGAGTAAACGCGCGTGGCCTGGCCCTGGCCAAAACATTCCAGTCGCAGCCGAATTCGATGGTTTCATACGTATGCGATGTAGACAGCAGAGCCAGTGCCAAATGTATGCGTGAACTGGAATCATTGGGAAATAGTCAGGCAAAAGCGGATAAAGATTTTCGCCGCATTCTTGAGAAAAAAGACCTTGATGTTCTGGCAGTGGCAGCACCTGACCACTGGCATGCGCCGGCTGCTATCCTGGCATCTAAAGCGGGCAAGCATGTTTATCTGGAAAAACCCTGCAGCCATAATCCGCGCGAGGGTGAGTTGTTGCTGGAAGCGGTGGCAAAATCGGGAATTCAGATCCAGATGGGAAATCAGCGCCGTTCCTGGCCCAATGTGGTGGCAGCGATCAATGAATTACACAAAGGAATAATCGGCAAGCCCTATTATGCTAAAACCTGGTATGCCAACAGCAGGCCTTCGATTGGGAAGGGAAAAAAAACGGAAGTTCCTTCCTGGCTCGACTTTGAGCTTTGGCAGGGGCCGGCCCCGAGAAGGGATTTTCAGGATAACCTGATTCATTATAACTGGCATTGGTTCTGGCATTGGGGAACTGCTGAATCGGCCAATAATGGCACACATATGCTGGACATTGCCCGATGGGGCCTGCAGGTTGATTATCCTACAAGGGTAACCTCGATGGGTGGCCGATACCATTTCCGTGATGACTGGGAAACGCCGGACACGCAACTGATCACCATTGAATTTGGCGACAAGGGATTAATTACCTGGGAAGGCAGGAGCTGCAATGCCCGGTTGGTGGACGGTTCTTCTGTGGGAGTGATCTTTTACGGGTCGGATGGATCCATGCAGATCAATGGCGATAATGGATATCTGGTATATGATCAGAAAAACCGCATTGTAAAAGAGGTGAAAAATACGATAAAGGTAGATGTTAGCAGTCTGACCAATCTATCACAGGAATTGGATTCCTTTCATTTGCAGAATTTTTTTGATGCCATTCGAAAGGGTGCCCGGTTAAATTCGGATATAGAAGGTGGTCATAAGAGTACATTACTGGCCCAGCTTGGAAATATAGCACAAAGAACGGGCGCTATCCTTGAAACTGATCCTGCCAGCGGCCGGATCCGGAATAATCCGGAGGCTGCGAAATTGTGGAGCCGTGACTATGAAAAAGGGTGGGAGCCGGTTGTATAAAAACCTTTACCCACCCGTTATGAATTTGAACCGAAGTTTGTTAAAAGCGCGGCAGTTTTTTCTTTTCTTCATCCGGATCATCGCCAATTTCGGGTTCCAATAAGGGATCTGGCTCATCATCAAAACGCTCGGGATTGGTAGCCGGATTAATGCCCGGGTTCTCATCGGGGGCTTCCGGATCGATTTCGGGTTCAAACAAAGGTTTTTTTTCCGGTCCCGGGATCTGCTGCGCAGCCGGTTTCATTGTTTCGGCCGCAAGATCTGTTTCATAGATGGAATTGATACTATTGCTCATTGTTTCATTTTTATTGGTGACAAAAAATTGATTTCAGCCAGTCCTTATTCCGGCTTTTTGGTGGAATCGGGCCAGGCATTCATATCATCGTTAACAGGCGGAGTACGAATGGTGCCGCTGCTGTCGAACTGGCCCGGATGCAGAATGGGCATGCTGTCGGGCGCTGGCGGACCTTCCGTTCTGTTATTATCTGATGCATTTTCCGTGCCTGCGCCGCAAGCCTGCATGATCAGGCAAAATGCCGCGGCAGAAAATATTTTAGCCCACCCGGATCTCATTGTTCGTGTTTATAAGAGATAGCTGCAAATTTGAAGCCGCCGAACAAAATCTCTGAAGCAAGGTCTTCTTTATTCGTTACAGAAGTACCCTGCAAAAGCCCCTCCGACCGTGTAGGCAATTTATAATTTTGTAATCCGGGTAACTGCTTTTTTGGCTCCCGGTACAAAAATTTCCACCTGATATATACCCACAGCCAGGCGGTTTACGTTTATGGATCCCCGAAGAATTTCGGTCTGTTTAGTAAAAACTTCCTGTTGAATAACCTGACCATTTAAACTGGAAATCCTCACTATTGTATAACCCATTTTTGGTGATCTGAACCTGAATTTTAGTTCATCGTAAACAGGCTGAGGGAATACCAATAGGTCTTTAGCGTCTGAATTATATTCTTTTACTTCTTCCGAAAAATGGGCAATGTTTGCCGCAGTGATGGTTACTTTTACGGTATCGGCCGATTGAGCATTTAGGTTATCCTTTACTGTTAGTCTGAACAGGTAAACTCCCTGCACCAGATTTGTGATCTGGCTTACAGAAGCGGCGGGGCTGGTAATTGTTCCGGACGCCGGACCTGAGATCTTCGACCAGCTATAGCTGGTAATGGTGCCATCGGCATCGCTTGAATTATTTCCTCGCAGCGTTGAATAATTTCTGGGCAGTTGAATTGTTGAATCGACACCCGCTTTTGCTATCGGTGGCGCATTGATGGTAATTTTTACTGTATCAGATCCGGTGGCGCCTTTATTATCTGTAACAACTAACCGGAACAGGTAAACGCCTTTACTGAGGCTTGATAAGGCTGTGAACGGAGCCGTTGGGTTGGAAATGACGAAAGAGGAAGGTCCTGAAATTTTGGACCAGGAGTAGGCGCTGATACTTCCATCAGAATCGGTAGAACTGTTACCGTTCAAGGTAGTGCTGGTTCGTGGAAGATTAATCACACTATCGGCTCCTGCTTTTGCAGTTGGCTGACCATTCACGGCAATCACTATTTCGTCATAAGCGGTGCCACCCCGGTTATCGGTTACGGTTAGCCGAAAGCGGTAGCTGCCTTTTATAAGGTTTTTAATTTGGGTAGCAGCGGAACCAGGACTTACGATCTGGAATGTGGTTGGGCCCGATACCTTTGTCCAGCTATACCTGGAAATGGTGCCATCTGCATCGGAAGAAGCGGAACCACTTATAGTGCAGAAATTTAAAGGAAGGTTAATAGCTACATCAGCCCCTGCCCGGGCCACTGGCGAAGCGTTTACGGTGACTTTTACGGTATCAGTTTTCCAGTTTGCACGGTTATCAACAACGTTCAATTCATATAAATATGATCCCGAACCGGTGAGATTTACAATTGAAGCAAGAGCTGTATTTCCGTTGTTAATAGAACCTCCGGAAGGACCTGATACTTTTCGCCACAAATACCGCAAAATCGTTCCATCGGGATCGGAAGACCCGGTGCCTATCAGATTTGCTTTACCGGATGCGGAATGTATAAGGGTATCTTTTCCGGCACTCGCGACCGGATGTTTGTTTGGCGCCAGGCGCCGGTCCTGGCAAAGAAACCATTCAAATAAACTGGGGTTTTGATGCCGCGGAAGGCTGTCGTAGGCTCTGGGCCAGATTCCGTGGCCTCCGGTGGGATATAAGGTTGCTACCGGCTTAATCGCCGGGTTAAAGCTGTTAATAGCTTGAAGCGCATTGATTGTACAGGATGGAGGCGCCCAGAAATCAGGGTCATCCAGGGCATGAAAAGCATAGACGGCAACCTTTGCAGCGGCGATATTGGCCCCATTAGACATCAGGCAGGGCGCGCAAACTGGTGCAATACCGGCGAATTGTTTGGCATTGGCAAGGGAGGCCGAGGGATAAGCCCAGGTTCCGCCCCCTCCCATACTTAAACCCGTAAGAAAGATCCGGTTGGTATCTACGGAAAGGTTTTTTTTCGCATGTGCCAGCATGGCGTCTATATAGAAAGGATGCCAGAACGAGTCAACTTTGCTGCACTGCGGGCTAAGCACCAGGAATGTATCGGTTTTTCCATTCCAGGTAAATGCCATTTTATGGCCCAAATCTATATTGCGTGGGATGCCAAATAATTTAATCCTTGAAATTTCAGTAGTACCATTTCCTCTTTCGCCAAAGCCATGCAGAAAGATAATAAGCGGATATTTGGTCTTTGTGGAGTAGCCAACAGGCTTGTATTCATAAAAGCCGACCGTTTTTCCGTTTTGTGCTATGGTGGTTTTTGCAACTTGTTGTGCAAACAGGCTAACAGGCATAATTGCTGCCAGCCAGATGTATAAAAATTTCATTGGAATCAGGTTTAGAGGAAAGGATAGAAACCCTTATTTAAAATAATCTTTTTTAAGAGTAAACTGGAATTTGCAGGGATGTTTTTCAAAATAATCTGTCTTTCCAAAGCGGCCACCGTCCTGCGGTTCGGAAGAAAAAAGCGGAAATTTAAATCCGGATTTCAGTAAAGTGCTGACTGTAAATATTTTAATTATCTGCGGGTTTTACCCACCAATAAATGGATCAATTTCACGAAATATTTCCGATGTTAAAACGGGGAGATGGTGATCTAATAGCCTTCTTTTCCTGTATCGGAATGAACAATTTTGCCGATATCGATCCTGAATGGAACATTTAATTGAACATAAGGGTAAAAACCCGCTGCCATTAATTACCGCAAGACCATTATATCATCGTCAGAAAGAAAACATTGCCCTGTATTTTTCGGAATTCGGGCTACATCAGCTGGTGCGAACAATAAAAGATATTAAATGGAGTCGTACATACAATTGCTGGTATTTGCCCATGGGAAGGGAGAATTGGATGGAATTCCTGATGAAGGTGGTTAATCGTTCCGAAGTAAACGATGCCGATTTAAGAAGTTACCTAAAAGAGCGAAAACAACTTCTTCAGGCAAGTCCGGATGGAACACTCTCCAAGAAGCGTTCTGACCTGTTGGTACAGCAACCTTTGAGTGAGGAGAACCTGCAGGCTTTTTCTGCCTTTAATGC
>JAEZAY010000248.1 GCA_023427575.1 Bacteroidota bacterium
GCCGCTATCAATTCCAGTTTTAATACGGGAACGGTTGTGGGAATTAGTTCGAACATTTTTGGAGCCGGTTTATTGCCCCGATACATACCATCATTCAGCTGGGGGCCCGGGCGTTACGAATTTGAAAAAGCATTGATTCACATCAGCAACTGGAAAAAATTAAAGAATAAGAATCTGACAACTGAGGAAATTCAGAAACTGAAACTTATTTTTGAAAATATCTAAAAAAATCATTCAATGAGAAAACAAATCGCTGCTGCTAACTGGAAAATGAATTGTACTTATCAGACCGGAGAAAAAATATTGAATGATATTTTAAATGAGAAACTTGCCCTGAAGCCCGGACAGCAGGTCATCTTTGCCGTGCCCTTTCCATACCTGATCATGGCCAATAGCGAGGTGGCAGATGAAAGCAATTACAAAATTGCCGCGCAAAACTGTTATCATAAAAAAAGTGGCGCTTATACGGGCGAAATTTCTCCGGAGATGCTGAATTCCATCGGCGTAAAATTTTGTATCGTCGGGCATAGTGAAAGACGTGAATATTTTGGTGAAACCAATCAGGATCTGGCCGAAAAAGTCAATCTCTGCCTTGAATACGATATTACACCCATATTTTGTTGCGGTGAAGAACTGGCTATTCGCGAAGCTGCCAATCAAAATGATCATGTTAAGAATCAGTTGAGCGAGTCGCTGTTTCATTTATCCGATGCTGAAATTCAACGGATCGTAATAGCCTACGAACCTATCTGGGCCATCGGCACTGGTAAAACCGCCAGTTCGGAGCAGGCTCAGGAAATGCATGCCTTTATTCGTTCAGTGCTTGCCGAAAAGTACAGCCAGGAAATTGCTGATTCCGTATCAATTCTTTACGGAGGTAGCGTTAAAGCGGCCAATGCGGCCGAATTATTTGCGAACCCCGATGTTGATGGCGGCCTTGTTGGCGGCGCATCTCTGGTTGCTTCCGAATTCGCAGGCATTATCAGAGCATTGAAATAGGCGGTTTCCGGTTTATTGTCTGCGAATCGTTAAATTTTCCCCGATCCATATATGGATTAATTCTTGCATCGTTTAAATGGTAAATCAGTTACCATGAAAAATATAAACGAAGCGCAGGAGCCACTCCAGCGCAGCCCTCAGCTGTTGAAGGGATGTATGCTTTTGAAGAAAGGGATCGAGAAAAAAGCCGACAAAAAAGTGTTGAAGGATTTTACTCAAAAACTGTGCAATGAGGGATTGCAGCAACATATCAGCACCCAGGAAAAACTGCTTTATCCGTATCTTGATCAAATCGGGCGGGAATATAAAAACATCATAACCCGCGATCATGAAACCATCCGGGTGTTGGCTGAGCGTGTAAAGGTGCAGGACAATGGATATGGAAATTTTAAAGCTTTTGCAAACATACTGGAGCAGCATCTCCGGTTTGAAAATGAGGTGGTTTATAGCAGGATCAGGGAAAGTTTATCAGAATCCGATTTAAACCGGCTGCAAAATTCGCTGGCATCAGCTCCTGTTTCCAATCTTTCTGAATATCCAGTCAAATTCTGGGAGTAAAGACCGGTTTTACATACTGGGAAAGCAGCAAATTCGTTGAATACGGTGATGGTATAAATGTACCTTTAGCGTAATGGTCATACTCAGCTACTTCCGGTCCAATATCCTATGGCGCGGACTGTACCTTTTTTCTCTTCTGTTGCTTAATATCGCCATTGCCCGCTGTTTTGAAGCGGCCGGGAGCGGATGGATCTTTTTTACGATCAACAATCTGCATTTGATTCTGCTGATAACCGCGCTAAGCGTGGAAAGCGGCGTTTGGTATCATGCTCTTAAAAATCCGGATAAGTCACGGGCGCTTGTTACCATATCTTTGATATGGACGGCTTTTGCCTCCTTTATCAGCGCCTTATTCATACATTTCTTTTATCCCGTTCCGGAGGGATGGACAAATTCCGATTTTGTATTGTTGATCACCATTCCTTATTTCAGCGGCGTGCTGCTGACAATTAATTTTGTCAATCTGTTTCAGGCGCAGAATGATTTCAGAACTCCGAATCTTGTATTGTCGCTGGTGAACATTGGGTTGCTCATTATCATCCCTTTTGAAAACAATCCATTTGCATTTACCAGTAAGGATACCTATCTCAATTTTTATTTTTTCGGCTATACCATTCAGGGAGTAATTATGTTAATCGCCTATTTATGGCGTAATAAATGGGTGAAGTTGCAGGTACCTGATCTCGCGACAATTAAAGGCGTAGCCGCCTATGCGTTGCCGGCGGTTCTTGTTAACGTGGTACATTATCTCTTATACCGGGTCGACTATCTGATTGTAGGAAAATACTGCAGTGATGCCGAGCTTGGAAATTATATCCAGGTTTCAAAACTCGGCCAGTTGCTGAAAATTCTGCCCAGCATGCTTGGAGTGGTTTTATTTACCCAGGTGGCGAAAGGGGAGAAGGTGGAATTCTGGATGCGGTTCCTTTGCCGCCTGATCATATTATCCTGTTTTGTGCTCTGGGTGTTTACAGCCGCTTTCGGTTATTATCTTTTTCCCTTTATTTACGGTACCAGTTTCGATAATATTTATCTGCCTTTTCTGATCCTTTTACCGGGGATGGCATTTTTATCCATTCATATTCTGATCTCAAACCAGTTTTATGGTACGGGCCGGATCGATCTGAACCTGAAAGCAAACCTGCTGGCGCTGGGCATCATGATCCCGATGGATTTCCTGTTAATCCCAAAATATGGAATAGCCGCAGCCGCTATGGTTAGCACAGTTAGTTATTTTGTAATAATGTACGTGTCGTTCTATTACTACAATTCCGGCAACCGGTATACTCTCAGCCGCTTTCTGCTGATAAGCAAAAAAGACTGGCGGATTTTCAAGAAAATAACCCGGACCAAAATCTTGCGTTAGATAGAAAAGAAAGAATTTATACCATCATTGGTGTCCGGTTAATAATTTTCCATTCACCCGAACCTTTATCAATAGTGTATTAGGAGCAGTCATTGTAAATGACCCCTTCCACTTTTTTTTAGAAAAAAAGTGGCGAAAAAATACCGGGCTACGAAATAAATCCTAAAAATTGAAACTTCCGGCATAATGGAATGTGCAAATGTACCAATCAGTAGTGTCC
>JAEZAY010000119.1 GCA_023427575.1 Bacteroidota bacterium
CATTAGCACATTGGCACATTATCACCATCGTTCGTTTCAATTTTCTTAACGGATCTCTTCCGAGGCACACTGAATAAATCCACGATTATACCATTGATTACGGCTTCTAACGCTAAGCAGCAAGCGAAATCTATTTTTCTGACCTGCGTATTTCTGAACCGGATTTGGTTACCAGCTTCAGTAATCCTGACCCGGCTTCTCTTGTGTCACTCCCTGCATCGTTCTTATCGCTATTGGGCAAGAAATCTAAAATCGCTCTGAACCCGCGACAGGATTTCGCTTTAAAAAACCATTAAAGCTCTCGCCGGCAAGGGCTGGCCTTTCCCATTGGCCTGGCGTAAAATGTTCATTATCAATAATTAGGATTGTTTAGTCTTTGGCTACCCAGCGTTTACGAAGCGGCTGCCCTCATTTTTTCACAATTTTGCACGTATTATTGAGTTTATAATAGACCGGCAGGTCTGGTTTCGTTCCTGATTGGCAAGCACATGAAGAAATTCTACACGGGAATAAAATTCGCGGCGCTTTTATTTGGGTTGCTGATTCTTACAAGCTGTAGCTTTCGGAATCCGCCTGCTCAAAGTGATCTTGTGCCTGAACCGGAAAAACTGGATACCCGGGTTCAGTCCAATATTCAATCTATTCTTTCCTTTGCACTGGATCAGGAAGGCCGCATTTCCGACAGCTCATCTTTAAACCGCCCCGATCTTTTGGATTCATTGTATGAGGCCCGGGATTATAGTCCTTTATGGTCTGCGGAGGGCAAATGGACAAGGGCCGGCGATTCCTTGTACAGCAGTATCCTGAACAGCAAAGAATATGGACTGTTCCCGGCCGATTATCACCGCAAGCCGTTGTCCGGAATCCGGTTTTTGCTGTTAAAAGATTCTGCCATTCAGTATGATGCGGCAGTATGGGCCCGGGCCGATCTGCTGCTGACCGATGCATTCTACCGGCTTGCAAACGACATCCGGTTCGGGCGGCTTCGGTTCGATACGCTGATTGTTCGGAAAGACACAATCCAGGATCATTTTTATAACCAGCTTTTTCTCGAGCTCCAGGAAACAGGCCGGATTTCCGAACTGCTGGCAAAGCTGGAACCGGCCAATATTCAATACCGGTCTTTGAAGCAGGGCTTAAAGCAATTTCTTGATTCGGTTATATTTACGCGTTATACATACCTGCCGTACCCCATAAATGATTCGGCTTCCTTTCTCCGGCTTTTAAAGCACCGTCTGTTTGAGCTGGACCTGCTTCCTTCGGCAAGCACTCCGGTGGATTCCATCGACCTCGCTTCAGCCATTAAAAAATTCCAGTCGGCCAACAAGCTTAAAGCAACCGGCATCTACAATGAAGCTACCGCCTACCGGATGAATTTTACCGAATGGGAAAAATTCAAGCAGATCGCCATCACGATGGATAAAACCAAATGGCTGCCCGACACCATTCCTGCCACCTATCTATGGGTAAATATTCCTTCTTACCTGATGCAGGTTGTGGAATCCGATACCATTCGTTTTCGGTCGCGCATCATCGTTGGAACCGCTAAAACGCGAACTCCTGAACTGAGTTCGGAGATCACCAATTTTATCACTTTTCCCCAATGGACCGTGCCCTACAGCATCGTATTTGGTGAAATGCTGCCGAAAATCCAAAAAGATCTGAAATACCTCGATAAACAGGATCTGATGGTGGTTGACCGGAACGACAATGTAATTGATCCGGCCAGCATCGACTGGTCGAAACTAAATAAAAACAAATTTCCCTACCAGTTGAAACAACGGCAGGGCGATAACAATTCTTTGGGGATTTTAAAGTTCAACTTTAAAAATAAATATTCGGTTTACCTGCACGATACCAATTCGCGATGGTTGTTTCAGAAATCAGAGCGGGCGCTGAGCCATGGTTGTGTGCGCGTGCAGCAATGGAAAGACCTGGCCAAATTCCTGATCCGCAACGATACGTTGAAAATTCCCGCCGATACATTGAATCAGTATTTAGCTCGGCAGGAGAAAAGAACGGTCACCGGATTTCAAAAGCTGCCCCTGTATATCCGGTATTACACCTGCGAGAGCGTAAATGGCCGGATCCGCTTTTATGATGATATCTATGCCGAAGACAAATACCTGAGAGAAAAATATTTTTCTGATAAATCCATCAACTGATACTATGAAAACGGCTATTTTTTTATTTCTGATGATCGGAACCATTATGCCCGCCGCCTTTGCGCAAACGGCTAAAGAAAAGGTTAGCTCCGCCGAAATCCGGAAACAAAATGCAGACCATTCAAAAGTTCAATACGGAACGGCCAGTTATTATCACGAAAAATTTCATGGCCGCAAAACCAGCAGCGGCGAAATATATGATAAGGAGAAGTTCACTGCCGCCCATAACGGGCTGCCCATGAACACCTGGATCAAAGTAACCAATTTAAGCAATCGCAGATCCGTAATTGTAAAGGTGAATGACCGCCTACATCATAAAAATAAACGGGTGGTTGATCTCAGTGCTTCCGCTGCCCGCAAGCTGGGCTATATAAAACGTGGACTTACCCGCGTGAAGGTGGAAGTGCTGAATGAAGCGGATGCGGAGCAGGAAATGAATGAGCAAATAAGCAAAGGGGATCGCAGGCAAAGGTGAATCATTGGTGTCCGGTTAATAATTTTCAATTTGCCTGAAACCTGTATCAACAGTAAGTTACGAGCCGTCATTGTAAATGACCTCTTCCACTTTTTTTTAGAAAAAAAGTGGAGCAAAAAAATCGGGCTGCGGAATAAATCCTAAAAATTGAAACTTCCGGCTAAATAAAAACAAGTCACAGCGAATCAATATAACCCAGCGCCAGTAGGA
>JAEZAY010000151.1 GCA_023427575.1 Bacteroidota bacterium
CATTCACTCAGCGAATGCAAATGAATGGAAACATTTTTCTGAATTGCCGGGAAGTCGGCAATCAGCCGCCCGATCTGGGCTGAAAAAAACCAGATCACCAGACCAAGACAAATAAACAGGACCAGCAGTGAGCAGGCAATGGAAATTCCTTCCCCCAATTTCAGGCGCCTGAAAAAGCGCAGCACCGGCAGCAGCAGAATGCTGAGAAAAAACGAGAGGATCAACGGTGTCAGCACCCCACTGCCCAAAGCGATTATCAAACCTAATACATACAGTCCAACCAGTTCAATAGACCTTCTGACTGTCAGTGGTAATTCTTTCATATAGATGGTTAATCATTCAATTTACATGCATTTGCCAGAATGGCAAGGCGGGCATTTCTACGTTTATCCGCAGCGTAAGAATCTGTTAAAAAATCCGGCCAGCCTTCAGATGGTTCCGGCCACAATGTTTGGGGCGCAATCCTTGCAACAGTTTTTACAAATTTGAATACAATGCTGCGATATCTTCTAAGTAGTGGTTTGTTCCTGCTTTTATTGGGATCGGTAAAGCTGTCGGTAGCGCAAGACAGCATTCAATCGCTGATCGATTCCCGCGATCTGGTATTTGTAGCGCAGCGGGTTTCCCCGATGCGGGGTACAGTCAGGCATCTTACCAGTTACTATCATTTACGGTTATCGGGCGATACGCTGGCCGCTGATCTGCCATTCTTCGGCCGGGCTTACTCGGCGCCCATGCATCCCGATGATGCCAGAATCCGGTTCCGCACAACCGATTTTGAAATGAAAGTAAAACGCCGTAAAAACCGGTGGCAGATCCAATTTGATCCGCAGGATGCCCAGGATGTGAATGCGGTTTTTCTCACCGTGCATGAAAATGGAACTGCTACGCTCCGGATTTCCAGTAACCGGCGCCAGGCAATCAGTTTCCAGGGATTTGTAAAAAAGAATGATGGAGCGACCTCTTTTTAAACTATATCCATTGCATTGATCTGCTTCATATACTCACGGGGAAGAATAAGCGATTTTACGAGCCGATCCATTTTTAAAGCGCGACTTATTTTATAAGCCAGGAGCAGGGGTGTAACCAGCGATTGCTTTCGCATTCCAAGAAGCTTTCGCACCTGCGGCGGTACTATGAGAATCTGGCCTTCAATCAGGATCCGGTACCGGAATGCTCCAAGGTGTTTGCGGTATTGGCGGAAAAGATCAACGGTAAATTTACTGTTCACCAGATCGCGCTCCAGGTGTTCATCTCTTTGCAGAATCCATTCTTCATAGTTCCGGGGGAGATCCGGAATCTCCATCCGGGCGCCGATCCTGTAAAACGTTTGAAATAATTCTTCCTTTTCCTCCGGGCTTAATTTACGTTCCAGCAGTTCGTAAGCTGCAATGGAATAGTGAATAAGCATAAAAAGCACATCACGGTAAGCCCAGTCTGGAATTTTATCCTCCCGGCTCAATTCAACGGCCTTATGAATGGAACTGATGCTATCAATGGCCTTATGCGCTTTTTCCAGGTCGGAAAAAACAATCCGTCTAGCATAGGTAACCGTTGAAAACAAACGCGCCAGCGGATCGGCGGGAAGGCGGCCCGTGAAGTATAACCAGTCTACGGCCTTGTTCAACGCAAATTCAGCCGCAGCCCCTGCAAATATGAAGAGGATGGTATCGCTTTTGCCCCAAATCTGCCGGACTACCGATTCCTTATCAACAAAAGTTTCCATAAATGCAGGAATTGTTCAGGCTTGTTTTTTACCTATAAAAGGTAAGCAAAAATCAGTGCTGATATCAAACACTGATTGATTATTTTAGCCGATCATACTATCCGGATATGCGTGCAGCAAGTATTCATGAAATTAAAACCGAATTATCGGAACTGCCTCCGAAAAAACTGCTGGAAATTTGTTTGCGGCTGGGTAAGTTCAAAAAAGAAAACAAGGAATTGCTCACCTATATATTATTTGAATCCGGCGATGAAAGCGGGTATGTAGAATCGGTAAAAACGGAGATCAATGAAGAATTTAAAGATCTTCCAAAGCCTTCCAATTACCACACGAAAAAATCACTGCGGAAAATTCTCCGGATCATTGGAAAATTCAGCCGCTACAGTCCGGTTACCCAATCGGAAATTGAAATGAGAATCTATTTTCTCAGCAAGATGAGGGAATCTAAAATTCCGGTGCGCAGTGCCGCCGCCCTGATCAGTATTCAGGATCAGCAAATAAAAAAAATTAAAACCCTGATTTCTTCCCTCCACGAAGATTTGCAATACGATTTTCAAAAACAACTGGAAATGGTTTCAAGCCCGGATTAAGGATAGAAATAAACGCCGATCAATAGAGCTGAGAAGATTGGTCTGGCACGCTTTTTTAACCAAAACCGCTGTGGGATGGTTAATCCATAATCTCTAAGCGATGTGCTGCAGAATACGTCTTTAACAAGCGTCATAGAATGTCTGCCCCACCCTGGAAATTTCAACAAAAAACTTCATGGCCCGGCCTTTGCCGGGTCTTTTTTTAGCTACTTCAACAAGGGTCCGGATTACCGTTACCGAAATGGTCCGGATATAGCGTTTACTGCTGCCCTTTAGATCGTTGAGTTCTAAAATTTTAGATGGTTCCCCTTATCCCGCTCATAATTTAGATCATAATCTGAAAAATTTCACGTTATAAGATTTCGCATTTGATAATAATTATTTAATATGCGAATGCATTGCTGCATATGATGACAGTCCACCATTAAAAGCTATGTGTTGCAGAATACTGCCTTAACCGGAGTCATTAGAATTTCTGCCTGTCTGAAAGAAGCTAGTCCCTGAACCCGTTTTAACGAACGGGTTTTTGTATTTTGGAAGGCGCGGATTATACTGATGCTATTTCGCCTTGAAACCTTTCAAAAGGCTTAAAATTTCACAAAGACTTTTTAAACTGCCCATTCAGCCGTAGTTTCGCGGCTTAATTTAATCTCAATGTCAAAAGTTCTTAATTACGCGGAAGCAAGTCAACTATTCGAAAAAGCCAAAAAAAAGCAATTTGCTTTACCGGCTATTAATATCTCCAGCAGCAATACCATAAATGCAGGTTTGGAAGCGGCTGCCGAGGTTAATTCTCCGATCATTGTACAGTTTAGCAATAAAGGATCCCATTTTTTTGCCGGCCTTTCTTTACCCAACGATAAGCAGCAGGCTTCTATTACCGGAGCGGTTGCTTCAGCCAAATATGTTCATGAAGTGGCGGCCCTTTACGGAACCACTGTTATCCTGAACACCGATCATGCGGCGAAAAAATTATTGCCCTGGGTGGATGGAATGCTGACGGCAGGCGAAAAATTTTACCAGGAAACCGGGCGGCCGCTGTTTTCTTCTCACATGATTGACCTTTCGGAAGAGTCTCTGGAAGAGAATATCGAAACCTGTAAGCGGTACCTGGAAAGAATGACCAGGCTGGATATGTTTCTTGAAATCGAACTGGGCGTTACCGGTGGTGAAGAAGATGGCGTAGACAATACCCATGTGGAAAATTCCAAACTGTACACACAACCCGAAGAAGTTGCTTATGCCTACGAGGAACTGAAAAAAGTAAGCGATAATTTTGTGATTGCCGCTTCCTTTGGAAACGTACACGGGGTTTACAAACCGGGAAATGTTCAGCTTGAACCGAAAATCCTGCAACAATCGCAGGCTTACATTCAGCAAAAATTTGGCACCGGTGATAACCCGGTCAATTTCGTATTCCACGGTGGATCCGGTTCATCCGAAGAACAAATCCGCGAAGCCATCGGCTACGGAGTGATCAAGATGAATGTGGATACCGATCTGCAATGGGCTTTTTGGAATGGCGTTCGCAATTATTATGTAGAAAACAGCGATTATCTCCAGACTCAGCTGGGTAATTCCAAAGATCCCGATGGGCCGAATAAAAAATACTATGATCCACGGGTTTGGTTGCGTAAAGGCGAAACAACGCTGAAACAAAGAATCATCCAGGCATTTACAGAACTGAATTGCCTGAACGGCAACCAGGACTAAAGCTTACGCATAACCGAAGTCAAAGTCACGTCCGGCATCTGTAGAATCCGGGATGGCCGGCATCTGGTCAGCCTTAACAGATTTCCGGATTTCCGGACGTGACTCTTCTTCAACTTCCATTTCACTTTCTTCCTACTATCCGGCGGTTCCACTCAGGGCAAATGCGATAACGAAAGCCACAATGGCCGCTACCAGTCCATACATGAAAATATTGTAGGAAATCCGCAAAAATTTGTATTTCCGTGCCAGCACAATCCCCAGGAAATACATATCCTTGATCATGCTTCCATACAGATACTCGCGGTCTTTCATCATTTCCTTCATCGCCCAGTCATAATCATCCAGTTTCATCTTATAAAAATTTCCGAAGAACAGAAGATTGATTTTTTTGTTCTGGATATCTTCGCGGGTAAATGTTCCTCCGCTGATATTGGGACGGGTAGCGAGAATAGCGAATACCACGGCAGCCAGGCAGATTCCCACCAGTATGATTGCCGGAATTATGTATTCAGGGTAAAACTGCAGTTTGCCCAAGAGTACAGAGATCAGGATCGAAATCACGATCGTGTTAACTGAGATCATAATGTTGGCCTTGCTATCGGCCATCTGGCTCAGGTTTATATGATTTTCCGACATGATCCGGAACATGGCTACCACCCCGCGCTCGGTGCGTCGAACCTGTTCGGTACGTTCCCTTTTTCCTGATTTGGGAATTTCCAATTGCAACAACTCCTCCGGAAATTCCGGCACAGCAGCGGCCTGTTTTTTTTCTTTGCGCTCCGCTTTCTTATCGGGGCGCGGATCTTTTTTATCGCTTTTAACTCTTGCCTGTAATTTTTCGAGATGTTTTTGCTTAACGGGATCCAGCGTTTCCTTTCCGTAGCTGGTAAAATATTGGTGTTGCTTTAAGAATCCAATTGTTCGAATGCGCCATTCTTCTTTATCTATCAACTCATCCCGAAGCAGATTATGCTCGCGGCGTAAGGCCTTGTTTTTTTCATCAAAAGACTCGTTGCCCAGGTGAAACAGGTCGGCATCGCAAATGATCTCCTCCAGCAATGATTGTGGATTTTGAGGAACCTTTGTTGCCCGGATGCAGGCGATCACCGGATCGGCAATTTCCGGGGGAACAGCGCGCTGATTTAAAAACTCCAACGCAATTTCTTCGCTTATTTCTTCATGTGGTCTTGGTCCCGGTTCCGTATAACCGGTATCGTGAAACCAGGCCGCGAGAATTAATGGCAACTTCTGATCTTCGGTTAATTGATACAAGCCGGCAAGAAATTCCGAGTTCCGGACAACCTCCAGGGTATGAGTAAGATCGTGGTATTGAAATCGATTGTCCAGTTTGCTTTCAAACAGCTTTGAAACAAAATTTTGAGCCTGAGGGACCAGGGCCTGTTCCGGATTTTCCATGCTGGTATGAGCTTTGAACTATAATTTAGGTATAATCCGGATCTAACATATAATTCCATGCCAACCGTTTTATTATTTTTATCCCGAGCCCTCTTTATCTTCTTACCAATTGCTTATTCAGTTTCTGCCTGCAATACAAATGCGGGGCGATCCTTTGTGCCGGATTTGCCGGGTTATGCGGAAGAAAACAAGGAAGTGATCGTTCTGCCCAAAAAGTTGCTTGAGATATCCGGTCATCATTATTTTGATGATGGAACCATCGCAGCCATCAACGACGAAAAAGGTGAATTGTATTTTGTAGATCTTGCCCGCCCGGAAGATATTGTGCAGGAATATGAATTTGGAAAGAAGAATGATTATGAAGACCTGGTTACGATCGACAGCAGTTACTATATCCTGGAAAGCAATGGAGACTTGCATTATATCCATAGGGTGAATACCGATTCCGTAGTTCAGTACAAGTTCAGCCGCGATGTAAAAGTTGAATTTGAATCACTGGTTCATTATCCGGATAAAAATGCGCTGGTACTGATCACGAAAGAACATCGGTTTCCGGAAGAATCTGTATTGGCATTTGCCTTTGATCTGGAAACAAAAACCTATTCCGATACGCCTTTTTTCCGGATCCCGCTGCAGGAGATCTATGTTAAGATGAAAGATCTTACCGGTCAGTTTAAACCTTCCGCTGCAGCAATTCATCCGAGCCTAAACAAATTGTTCATCATCGCTTCCGTTGGCAAAGTGCTGGTTCAATGCGATCTCAACGGAAGAAGCGAAAAAGTCTACAAACTAAACCCATCCCGCTTTCAGCAGCCGGAAGGTATAAGTTTTGCATCCAACGGGGATATGTATATTTCAAATGAAGGACTGGAAGGAAAAGCCACCATCATCCGGTTTCCCTATACAGGTACACAATAGCCTCCTGTTCCGGACCAATTCATTGAAACGAACCCGATTAAAATTCATCCATATCAATGAAGCATTACAGGGCCTCTGGTTTACTGATATCTTTCCTCCTTATCTGTATTCCCTTTTACGAATCATTTGCGCAGGAAGATTCCATATCACACCGCATCATCCTGATCGGCGATGCCGGGTACCAGGTAAATGGTAAACAACCAGAGCTGGAACTTATCAAAAAAAACTTTTCGCTCGACAGCAACACTACGGTACTGTTTCTGGGCGACAATGTATATCCGCAGGGTTTGCCATCTACTTATGCGCGCAATTATGAGGAAAAGCGGGCCATCCTCGACAGTCAGATTAACCTGGTGCTGGATAAGGGGGCCAGATCATTTATAATTTCGGGCAACCACGATTGGATGCAGGGCCGGGCCGGTGGTTTCGCGCAGGTGCGGAATCAGATCAATCATATTCAGTCGAGGGCTTTGCCGAATGTACAGTATCTGCCCTCCGACGGATGCCCGGGCCCTGAACTGGTGGAGTTGAATAAAAACACGGTGCTGGTAGTCATCGATAGCCAGTGGTGGCTGCACCGCCACGAAAAACCCGGGGTTACCTATAGCTGTGATACGCACGATGAATACGAATTGCTGGAGTCTTTAAAGAACATTGTATCGGCTCATGAAGACAAACTACTGATCTTTGCGGCCCATCATCCGTTTATTACCTATGGCCGCCACGGAGGTTACTATAGTTTAAAGCAGCACATATTTCCCTTTACGGAGATGCATCACAAATTATACATTCCGCTGCCCGTGATTGGCTCGCTGTATCCGCTGGTTCGCGGCGTGTTTGGAAACATTCAGGATACAAGGCACCCGGTGTATAAAAGTTTCAGTCGTTCGGTAGACAGCATTCTATCGCAGCATCCCTATTGCATTCGGGTAGCCGGTCATGAGCATAATCTGCAGTTGATTGAGCAATCGGGGCAGTATTATATTGTGAGTGGCGCCGGGTCAAAAATCTCGGATCTTTCCAGAGACAAAAATTTGATTTTTGGAGCTACCCAAACAGGATTCTCTGTAGTTGAACTGGTTGATAATGGCAATGTATGGGTGCGGTTTTATTCTTCCATGACCGATTCCACCAGCCTGCCCATCTATTCAAGCCATCTTCCGGCCCTCGATTCCACACCGATTGTGCCGAAACTGTATGATATTCCCAACCTGCCCGATTCCATTACGGCGGTTGCTAATCCCCGTTATAAGGCCAACAGTTTTAAAAAATGGCTGCTTGGCGAAAATTACCGGGATGAATGGACAACTCCCGTTCGGTTAAAAGTGTTTGATATAGGCAAAGAAAAAGGCGGATTAAAAATTACAAGAAGGGGCGGCGGAATGCAAACCAGATCCTTGCGACTGGAAGACAAGGACGGAACCGAATATGTACTCCGTAGTATTGAAAAATTTCCCGACAAAACGCTGCCGGAAGAATTCCGTCAGACTTTCGTTAAAGACGCCGTGGTAGACGGCATTTCAGCCTCTTATCCGTATGGCGCCCTATCTATACCAACCCTTTCGGAGGCTGTGAAAGTGCCTCATATAAAACCTTCGGTTGTTTATATTCCCGATGACCCCAGGCTGGGTGCTTATCGTAAGGAGTTTGGAAACAGCATGGCCTTATATGAGGAAACCGAACCCGGCAATTACGAAAAAAACAGCGGCACCGACCGGATGCTGGAAAGATTGCAGAAGGATCATGATAATTTAATTGACCAGAAATCCGTACTAAAAGTTCGGTTACTCGATATGTTTATCATGGATTTCGACCGTCACGAAGATCAGTGGCGCTGGGTTACCAATGATACCGGCAAACGGAAAACATTTTTGCCCATCCCCCGCGACCGCGATCAGGCCTTTTTCGTTAACGAGGGATTTATTCCAAAAATGCTGAGCAAACCTTCGCGCTTCCCAAAGTTTCAGGGTTTTAAAGCTGAGGCAAGAGATATCACCAATTTTAATCAGAATGCCGTTCATTTCGACAGAACGTTTTTGCATGAATTAACCCGTGAGGATTGGGAAATTTTAGCCGATTCGCTAATCGGAACCATGACCGATTCTGTTATTGAAACCGCATTAAAGAAACAACCGCCGGAAATCTTTCCCTATTCGGGGGAAAAGATCATTCAAACTTTGAAAGAAAGGCGCAATTACATCAAAAAAGAGGCGATTGAATACTACGAGTTTCTGTCGAAAGAAGTAGATATACCCGGAAGTGATAAGGGAGAGTTTTTTGATGTGAAGCGGAATGTAGACGGATCGGTGACGGTAACGGTGTATGAATTAAGCAAAGAGCGGGAAGTTAAAAATCAGATCTATGGCCGCACCTTTTTTCCCGATCTTACCAAAGAACTTCGGCTCTATGGGCGGTCTGGTGAAGACAGTTTTTATATCTCCGGCGAATCGGAAAAAACGATCCGGATCCGTATTATCGGCGGGCGGGGTGAAGACCATTTCATTAATAACAGCAATGCGGCGCGGAAAAATACCGTGCTGTATGATTTCCTGAATGAAAATAATAAAATTGAAGGGCAAGGACTGTTTAAGCGGGAACTTTCCCGACATATCGGCGTGAACGATTATAACAGGAAAGCTTTCCAATATGACCGTCTTTCCCCCGGACTAACGGCCGGGTATAACCGCGATGATGGAATAAGTGTAGGCTTATCGCTCCGGTACATTGCTCATGGGTTCCGGAAAGATCCCTATAAGATCATGCATTATGTTCATGCCAATTATGCGCTGGCTTCACGGGCCCTGCTTTTTGGATACAACATGGAAGCTATTGGCGCCATTGGCAGTTCCGACCTGGTTATAGAAAGTTGGGTGGGAACGCCCCGCTACGCCCTGAACTTTTTCGGGTTTGGAAATAACAGCGTGAATGAGGAAAATGAATCGGGCTTTAAAATTAATTATTACCGGACCCGTCTTGATTTCGGTTCTTTGTCGACCCTGTTGCGGAGACAGGTGGCCCCGGATATTACACTGGCTTATGGACCATCGTTCCAGTTCGCTGGCGTTAAACGCTCGTATAACAACCGGACCATTTTAACGCTGGCACCGCCGGAAGGGATAGATACAGCGGATCTGTTCCAGCGCAAAACCTATCTCGGACCCCGGATAAAGCTTGAGATTGATAATAGGAACAGTCTGGTTCTCCCCAGCAGAGGCCTACATTGGAAAACGGAATACAGTTATCATTTCGGGCTGGGTAAACATAGCGAGTCGTATGGCAATTTAAATTCAGATCTTACCATGTATATCAGTTCCAACAGGCCTGCCAAACTGGTATTTGCGGTACGGATTGGAGGGGGAATTACCAGCGGTGATTATGAATATTTCCAATCCCAGTTTTTAAGCGGCAATACAAACCTGCGCGGGTACCGGCGTTTTCGCTTCGCTGGCGACAAATCGCTGTTTAATAATTTCGAAGTCAGATATAAGATAAAAGATTTTCGCACTTACCTCTTGCCGGGCGCGTTGGGTGTATTGGCTTTCCATGACATCGGAAGGGTTTGGTATAAAAATGAAAAATCAGGGCGCTGGCACAATGGCTATGGAGGTGGAATCTGGCTGGCGCCGGCCGAACGCCTGGTGGGAACCTTATCGCTGGCGCATTCAAGAGAAGGTTTTATGGGCATTGCTTCTTTGGGCTGGCAATTTTAAAAATTGCGGGCTGCTGTGAGTATCATTGGTGTCCGGTTAAAAATTTTCAATTTACCTGAAACCTGTATCAACAGTAAGTTACGAGCAGTCATTACAAATGACCCCTTCAACTTTTTTTAGAAAAAAAGTGGAGCAAAAAAATCGCGCCTCGGAATAAATCCTAAAAATTGAAACTTCCGGCATAAGGGAATGTGCAAATGTGCTAATCATTGGTGTCCGGTTAATAATTTTTAATTTACCTGAAACCTGTATCAACAGTAGGTTGCGAGCAGTCAT
>JAEZAY010000169.1 GCA_023427575.1 Bacteroidota bacterium
CCCTTGGATAGTCCATTGAAGAAACGGTCGGCCTCTTCTTCACTTCCTGCTGTTATGTAGATATAAAGATTGCTTCCCGTTTCTGCCTTTCCCATTCCCGAGGGAACATCGCTGCCCATAATCATGCTGCCATTTGCGTACGTAAGCCCCGTATGCATAATCTTATCACTGTCGGCTGTAACCTGCGGCTCTTCTGATGGAACGTCTTTAAATCGCATTTTAAAAGGAGGTTCGCCTCCAAATACGGAATGATAAAAGTCGAAAGCTTCTTCACAATTACCATTGAAGTTTAAGTAAGGATGAAACTGTGGCATGGTGAAATTTTTAAGTTGAATAATCAGGAGAAAATAGGGACCGGAAAATTGGATCTCAAAGTAAATTTATTTTCCGCAATCCTTCGAATCTTCGCCGCAGCAATCTTACCCTTTAAAAAATCAGGGCGGAACATGATAAGAACTAAAACCATTGGCGCTCCGCCATCAGATTTCTATAGCTGCAGAATTTCAAACTCTTGCTGCATTAGTGTCCGGTTAAATGTATTCCCTGGGCCTCGGAAGAAATCCGTTAAGCAAATTGAAACGGACGGCAGTGATAATGTGCAAATGTGCGAATGTGCCAATGTGGAAATGTGATAATTTGATAATGTGATGATGTGATAATGTGCGAATTTGCAAGATGAAACGGACGGCGTAAAATAAAAACAAGTCACAGCTAAAGAATATAACTGTCCGGATTTGATTTTGCACATTTGCACATTGGCACATTTGCACATTCCCTTATACCGGGAGTTTCAATTTTTAGGATTTATTCCGGAGCCCGATTTTTTTGCTCCACTTTTTTTCTAAAAAAAAGTGGAAGGGTTCATTTAAAATGGCTGCTCCTAGTCGACTATTGATAAAGGTTTCGCGTGAACGGAAAATAATTACCCGGACAGCAATGATTCTTGCTGGTTCAAATAAATATGTTTAATTTTTTGGACTCATTACTTTCTCATCCGATTTATTAATGTTTAAGTAATGATTCCATAACCTGCCCCTTGATCACCGGATTTAACTTGCACATTGAATAACCTTAACTAATCTAATGAGAACATCCCTTCAGAAAAGGCTGTCATCAGCCTTATGCCTGTGTACCTTCCTTTTTATTACCGCCTATTCACAAAGTCAGACACCCGTTCAGGGTATCATCCGCGATGAGAATCAGGCGCCCATGGCCGGGGTAACAGTTACCATCGAACATGGAACAACCAGGGTAAGCAAATCAACGCAAACCGGCACCGACGGCAGTTTCAGCATTTCGGGCATCGACTATGGCGGACCTTACAACATTTCGCTTACCTATGTTGGTTATGCCGACAAACTGATCAGCAATCAGCAACACAGTCAGGCCAATCCGCTCCGTATTAACGCCAGCATGGAACGTTCCGAAGCCGAAAGTCTGGACGACCTTGTTGTAGTTGGTTATGGCCGCTCAAACAAAAGAGATGTTACGGGCTCGGTGAAATCAATCAAGGCCAGCGAATTTAACCGGGGCATTATCAACTCACCGGAAGAACTATTACAGGGCAAGGTTGCCGGTGTGAACGTTACTTCTGCCAGTGGGGAACCGGGAGGAATTCAGAATATCACCGTTCGCGGGCCAGGTGGAGTTCGTACCGGCAGCACTCCCCTGTTTGTGGTTGACGGCATGGCCCTGGATAATTCAACTACCGGCGGTGCCACCAATCCGCTCAGCTTTTTAAGCCCGCAGGATATTGCCACCATCGATGTATTAAAAGATGCATCAGCAACGGCCATTTATGGAGCCCGCGGCGCTAATGGAGTGGTTTTGATAACTACTAAAAGAGGGCGATCCGGCTATAACTCCATGAACTATTCTTACAATGCCGGGATCAGCAAACTGGCACGCGCGCTGCCTGTTTTTGAAGCCGGCGATTTCAAACGCGAGGTAGCGGCATTGGGTGGTGTGGCAGAAGATCTGGGCGCATCTACCAACTGGCAGGAAGAAATCACCCGCACCGCTTTCACACAAAACCACAATCTTGCCCTTTCCGGCGGCGCGAACAAACTAACTTACTATGCATCGCTGGGCATGCAGTTACAGGAAGGAATTATCCGAAAGAATGATTTTAAAAGATATACAGGCCGGATCAATGCAAGTCAGAAGTTTCTGGATGACCGGCTGGTTATAGATATCAACCTCAATGCAACCAATACGGTAAACCTGCGGCCACCAATTTCCGGTCTGATTGGAAATGCGCTTTCCGCCAATCCCACCTATCCGGCCTATGATACCGATGGAGGCATTTTTGAATTTCAGAACGGGATCAATCCATTGCAGGTGTTGCAACTTGAAAAAGATCTAACCACCATCAACCGGGTTATTGGAAATATCAGCGCTAATCTTACAATCCTTAAAGGGCTGGATTATAAGATCAATTTTGGAATTGATAATTCAACGGCCACCCGCGATATTCAGAACCTTCCCAACCTGGTGCCGCAAAGGGACGGAAATCTGATTACCCTGAACAACTATAATAAAAACTCCCTGATCGAAAATTATCTTACATGGACCTATAACAGCGGCGAGCACCGCCTGATTGCGCTGGCGGGACATTCATACCAGAAGATTTTTCTTCAGGGCCGTGGTACCAGTATAAATAAATTCCCGATCTCGGGAGTGGAGCCGATTTATAATCCGGGCATAGGCCAGGAACTAACGCTGGCCAATAACCGCCCTACCGGTTATGCGGTAATAAATGAACTGCAATCCTTTTTCTCGCGGCTAAACTATCATTATAAAGACCGGTACCTGTTCACTGCCACCGTTCGCGCCGATGGCTCATCCAAATTTGGAGCTAATAACAAATACGGGGTTTTCCCTTCTTTTTCCGGAGCCTGGGTTGTATCCCAGGAAGAATTTTTCAATGCCGGCTTCATTAGCTCCCTGAAACTGCGTGCCGGCTGGGGACAAACCGGGAACCAGGAAATTCCATCCAAGATTACCCAACCCCTGTTTACCTCACAGGTTTCAGGATCCACCAGCTACCCACTCTATGAAACGGGACCCTATCCCGCGGGTACATCGTACACGAGGCTGGCCAATCCAAATATCCAGTGGGAAGTTTCATCTCAAACCGATATAGGCCTCGATTTCGGTTTATTTAATGAAGCACTCAGTGGTACCATCGATTACTTCAGAAAGGTTTCCAACAATATTCTGCTGGAAGTGATACCGGCGGATCCCGTACAGCCCGCAAGCACGTTCTGGACAAATGTGGAGGATATGTCGATCACCAACCAGGGGCTTGAAATTGATCTCAACTACCGGAAGATCACCAGTGGCGGACTGCAATATTCGATTGGAGGCAATATTACATTCATCAACAATGAAGTGCAAAATTCGCCCTATTCGGTGATCCCTTCCGGATCTGCATCCGGAGCGGGACTTACTTCTGCAACCATTAATGGCTATGTAAACGGCGAACCCATCGGAACTTTCTTTCTACAGGAGTTTACCGGTTTTAACCGCGATGGAATCAGTGAATACAGAGATGTGAATGGAGATGGAATTGTAAACGATAAAGACCGGCTGGCATTGGGAACAGCCCTTCCTTCCAAAATGTTTAACCTGTATGGGAACATCGCTTATAAAGGGTTCGACCTTACAGCAAATTTCAACGGTGTATCGGGAAACAAAGTGTACGATAATACCGCCAATTCCGGATTTTATAAATTGTTGCTTTCAAAGGGCGTAAACACTACCCCCGAAGCCATTGACAGTCCCGAAGAATCGGTCAGTAATTCCGCTCCGGTTTCTTCCAGATATCTGAAAGACGCGCAATTTTTCCGGCTGAACAACCTGGCTATTGGCTATAATGTGAACACAAAATCGATGGCGCTGGGAAAATACATAACCGGAATGCGGATTTCCCTTACCGCTCAAAACCTGTTTGTAATTACACCCTATAACGGATATGATCCCGAAGTAAATACCGACCGAACCATTAACGGCATTTCTTCTTATGGCATCGATTATCTCAGTTATCCCAAAGCCCGTTCATTCATTCTGGGTGTAAACATTACCCTTTAATCTACATTACATGAATTACAGAATCATTCGCCGATACGCTCTGTTCATATCACTGTTTATTTTATCAGCCTGTACAAAACTGGATGAAAACGTTCTGGACGAATCTTCCGCCGGAGGTTTAACCGATCAGCAGGCAGCGGAAGGAATTATCGCGCCGGTATATGCACGGCTTCCGGACCTGTTCCTTCATACAAACTATTTTGCATTACAGGAAATTTCCACCGATGAAGCGATCCTTCCTTATCGGGGCGGTACCGATTGGGGCGATAACGGGATCTACATCGCCATGCATACCCATAATTTCGCCACCACCGATCCCAACCTGCGCAATACCTGGAACATTATTTTGCAGGGTTTATCCCGATCCATCAGTGCAATGAATACATTGCCCGACCTGAACAGCGCTTCGGCCAAAATGTTTCTTGCCGAAGCAAGAGGTATGCGTGCATATTATTCCATGCTGACACTGGACCTGTTCGGGTTGATTTTTGTGAAAGATGACCTGAACGCGGTTTCCACCATTCTTCGTGGTAAAGAAGCATACGATTATATCCTGGCCGAATTCCTCGCAGCCGAACCGGATCTTGGAACAGATCTTATTCATGGTCGTTTATCGAAACAGGCGGTTTGGGGCTTGCTGGCCCGCCTTCATCTGAACGCGGCTGTTTACAGAAATATCTATGCCCCTCAATTCAGTTTTCAGAATGAAGACATGGATAAGGTGATTGAATATTGCGACCGTATCATCGCTTCAAACCGATACCAGCTAAGTGCTGAATACTTTTCCATTTTTGACGACAATAACAGCAGTAACAAGGAGATTATCTTCGCCGTTGATCAGCGCGCGGATCTAAACGGCCATAACCGGATGGCCTATTTTTCCATTTCCGGCGATCAATTTCCATTGCCCGAATTTACCGGCG